>CAXTDP010000312.1:0-6736 GCA_964242295.1 uncultured Acetobacteraceae bacterium
GCATCCGGCCGGGAGCTGGACCTGCCTGCGCTGGCGGCGGAGCGTGCCCGGCTGCTGCCATGACCGACACCCTGCCGCAAATTCTGATGGCGGTGTTCGCCGTGGTGCTGGCGATCACTTGGCACGAGGCCGCGCATGGCTGCGCCGCACTCTGGCTGGGCGACGACACCGCCTGGCGGCTGGGCCGGGTGTCGCTGAACCCGCTGCGCCATGTGGACCGGGTCGGCACCATCCTGCTGCCCGGCGCGCTGGTGCTGATCCAGTTGGCGGTGATCGGGCGCATCGTCGTGCTGTTCGGCTGGGCGAAGCCGGTGCCGGTGCAGGCCTGGCGCTTCCCGAACCCGCGCCGGGGCATGGCGCTGGTGGCGGCGGCTGGGCCGGCGTCGAATTTTCTGCTGGCCTGGGCGGCGGGGCTGCTGCTGCATGGCCTGCCGCTGCTGCCGGATGGATGGTTCGAGGGCGGCGACACGCTGCTGTCGTTCCTGATCCTCGCCAACCTGGCGATGGGCATGTTCAACCTGCTGCCGGTGCCGCCGATGGATGGGGGGCGCATTGTGGTCGGCCTGCTGCCGCCCCGCGCCGCCCAGGCCTGGGCGCGGCTGGAGCGGGCTGGCATCCTCGTGGTGCTGCTGTGCATCTTTGTGCTGCCGCGGGTGCTGCAGGGGGTGGGCATTGCCTTCGACCCGGTGGGCCAGGCGCTGGACCGGGGCATTCCCTGGCTGGTGGAGTGGGTGCTTCGGCTCAGCTTCAACGACGCCTGATCCTGTGGCCGGGCTTGCGGCCCTGCCTGGCCCGCGCCCAGTCTAGCGCCCCGGTCTAGCACCCCGGTCTAGCGGCGAGGTTTCCCCCTCCCCATACCCGTGCTACGACGCCCAGGAGGGGATGCAAGCTGCCATGTTCGATTTTGCCTGGTCCGAGATTGCGCTGATCGGGATCGTTGCCCTGGTCGCCATCGGCCCGAAAGACCTGCCCGTCGCCATCAAGGCCGTCGCCGCCCTTATCAAGAAGGCCCGGCGCATGGCCGGCGAGTTCCAGGTCCACGTGGACGAGATGGTACGCGAGGCCGACCTGCAGGATGTCCGGAAGGAGTTCAACGACCTGCGCCGCATGGACATCAAAGGCAGAATTCTGAGCGCGGTGGACAGCGACGGCACAATCCGCAAGACGATGACGGATAACCCGCTGGCTGCTTCGACGACGCTGACGACGCCACCGCCCCCGGTGCCTCCTTCGGCGGACGCCGCGACGGAGCACGCGGCCGCAGAGCCGCACGAGGCGGCGCCCGTGGCGACTGTGCCGCCCGCGACGGTGCTCCCTGCGGAGGCGTCCCACGGATCGGCGTCCAATGCGTCGGTGGCCGACGCGGCGCACCCGGCGCCTGAGCTGCCGCTTCCCGCCATTCCCCCAGCGGACGCCAAACAGCCGTCGCTGCAAGGCTGAAGGAAGCACACAGCTTGGCCACCACGGACGATCCGGTGACGGACGACCCCATCAACGACAAGCCGATGCCGTTGCTCGATCACCTGATCGAGCTGCGCACGCGCCTGCTGTGGAGCATGGGCGCGTTCATGCTCTGCTTCTTCGTCTGCTACCATTTCAGCAAGGAGATCTATTCCTTCCTGGCGCAGCCGCTGGCGAACATCCTGATCAGCCGCGGCGGCAACCGGCGGCTGATCTACACCGCGCTGTATGAGGCGTTCTTCACCTACTTGAAGGTGTCGTTCTTCGGGGCGGCGTTCCTGTCGTTTCCGGTGATCGCGTCGCAGATCTGGATTTTCGTGGCGCCGGGGCTGTATCGCAGCGAGAAGCGGGCTTTCCTGCCGTTTCTGCTGGCGACGCCGGTGCTGTTCGTGGGTGGCGCGGCGCTGGCCTACTACTTCGTGTTCCCCGCGGCCTGGACGTTCTTCCTGTCGTTCGAGACGTCGGACGGCGCCGGGGGGCTGCCGGTGCAGTTGGAGGCGAAGGTCAGCGAGTATCTGGGCCTGGTGATGCGGCTGATCTTCGCGTTCGGGCTGGCGTTCCAGTTGCCGGTGCTGCTGACCCTGCTGGCCAAGGTGGGGATCGTCACGGTGGCCGGGCTGAGGAAGTACCGGCGCTACGCCTATGTCGGCATGTTCATCGTTGCAGCCATCATCACGCCGCCGGACGTCATCACCCAGACCGGCCTCGCGATCCCGTTGATCCTGCTTTACGAGATCTCGATCTTTTCTGCGGGGCTGGTGGCGCCGAAGCCGACCGTGGTGGACTAGTGCACGATATACGCGCGATCCGGGCTGATCCGGAGGCGTTTGACGCTGCCATGGCACGGCGCGGGCTGCCGCGGGTCAGCGAGGCGCTGCTGGCCGTGGATGCCGACCGACGCGCCGCGCTGGCCGCCATGCAGGACCGGCAAGCCCGGCGCAATGCGCTCGCCAAGCAGATCGGCGCGGGCCGCCGCACCGGCGCGGATACTGCCGCGCTTGAGGCGGAGGCGACGACGCTGCGCGATGAGATGGCGGCGCTGGAGGCGCGTGCGGCCGAGCTGGATGCCGCGATCCCCACGCAGTTGGCCGTGCTGCCAAATGCGCTGGACCCTGATGTTCCGGATGGTGCGGACGAGTCTGCCAACGTCGTGCTGCACCGGCATGGCGAACCCCGCGCTTTCCCGTTCCCGCCGCAGGAGCACTTCCAGCTTGGCGAGGCGCTGGGCGGCATGGATTTCGAGCGTGCGGCCCGCATGTCCGGCAGCCGCTTCACCCTGCTGCGCGGGCCGGTGGCGCGGATGGAACGGGCGCTGGGCCAGTTCATGCTGGACCTGCACACGCGGGAGCACGGCTATACCGAGATGGCGGTGCCGCTGCTGGTCAACGACGCCGCGGCCTATGGCACGGACAAGCTGCCGAAGTTCGCCGAGGACCTGTTCCGCACCACGGATGGCCGCTGGCTGATCCCCACCGCCGAGGTGCCGCTGACGTCCTTGGTGATGGACGAGATCGTGCCGGAGGACCGGCTGCCGATCCGTGTCACGGCGCTGTCCGAGTGTTTTCGCAGTGAGGCCGGGTCTGCCGGGCGGGATACAAGGGGGATGCTGCGGCAGCACCAGTTCCGCAAGGTGGAGCTGGTCAGCATCACGCACCCGGACCACAGCGCCGAGGAGCATGAGCGGATGACGGCCTGTGCGGAGGCTGTGCTTCGGGCGTTGGATTTGCCGTTCCGGCGGGTGCTGCTGTGCTCGGGGGATACGGGGTTTGGGGCGGCGAAGACCTATGACCTGGAGGTTTGGCTGCCGGGGCAGGGGGCTTGGCGGGAGATCAGCTCGTGCAGCAACACCCGCGCCTTCCAGGCCCGGCGGATGAATGCGCGGCTGCGCGGCGGGGACGGCAAGGTTGCCGGGCCGGTGCACACGCTGAACGGGTCGGGCGTGGCGCTGGGGCGGGCGTTGATTGCGGTGATGGAGACGTATCAGCAGGCGGATGGGTCTGTGGCGGTGCCGGCGGTGCTTGGGCCGTATATGGGTGGGGCGGAGCGGATTGCTGCTCCCTCTCCCGCCGGAAAAGGGCCGGGGTAAGGGAAGCCGGATGCGTAGTCCCCGGACTACGGCAGGGCGGTATCTTGAGGGGTTGCGGTCGCCCTGTCCTTCGCCGCAACCCCGGAGACGGGAGGCCGGCGGGCTTGCCCCGTCCCGCCCCTTGGCCTAAACGCCCCGGCAACATTCTTAGGACCCCCCCCCCGATGGCCACCGAGCGCACGCTGAGCATCCTCAAGCCCGACGCCACCCGTCGCAACTTCACGGGTAAGATCAACGCCGTGTTCGAGGATGCCGGGCTGCGCATCATCGCGCAGAAGCGGCTGCAGTTGTCGCAGGCGCAGGCGGAGGCATTCTACGGTGCCCACCGCGAGCGCGGGTTCTTCAAGGACCTGGTCGGCTTCATGGTCAGCGGCCCCGTCGTGGTGCAGGTGCTGGAGGGCGAGGATGCCATCGCACAGAACCGCAAGCTGATGGGCGCCACCAACCCGGCCAACGCCGACCCCGGCACCATACGCAAGCTGTTCGCCGAAAGCATCGAGGCCAACAGCGTCCACGGCTCCGACAGCCCGGAAGCGGCGGCGCAGGAAATCTCGTTCTTCTTCGCCGGCACGGAGATCGTGGGCTGACCCCAATGGCTCAGCGCATCGCCGGTTGGCGGCGCTTGGCGGTACTGGCGGCGGCGGCCGGGCTTGCGGGCTGCCAGCAGCCCAAGCCCATCGCGCTGACCCCGCAGGTGCCGCCGGCCAACGCGGACGGCCGTTACCGCGGCACCGTGCGGTTGGTCCGGGCCGAACAGCGGCTCTGCCCCCGCAGCGGCCCGCGGCTGCTGGCAGTCAGCAACGGCACCATCACCCTGTCCTACAGCGGCGACGAGCCGGGGTCCCGCATCCCGCTGCGGGCGACCATCGCCCCAGACGGGCGCATCCAGGCGAGCGACGGCGTCGGCGCGATAGATGGGCAGTTCAGCGATGGCCGGCTCGGCTTCACCATCAGCAGCCGTGCCTGCGAGCACCGCTGGACGCTGAGCAAGGTCGAGTAGCCGCCGCCCCTGTGGGGCAGCCAGCACCGGCCCCGACGCCTGCCGCAGGCTGCGCCGGGCAGGCTACGCTGCAAGTGCCGAGGCGGGGCACCGGTCCGCGGCAGCCGACAATTCCTGACATAATAGACAACGCGGCGCCGCCCCATAAGCTTGACAACTCTGGGTGCGCAGCGTTTCACACCGCGCTGCCATCGTTTGTAAATGCGGGATGACCGCTGTCCCAGGGCCGTTAATGCTGACCGAATTCCCCGTCCCGTGACGGCCATGACCGGGATTTGCGCGTCGCGCAGCCAATCCTTATGCCGATCGGCAGCCTTTTCGGGACGGGACGCGGCGGCAACGACGGCTGCGTGTTCTGCCGGAACACGCCTATTTTGCTTGTCTTGTGCAACGAATGCCATCAAGACGGAAAGACGAAAGATTTGTCATCTTTTGTTTAATAACGAATTGACAATGTGTGTGAGGTTTCGTAAGAACTTTTAGGCGGTTTGTTGATATGGCCGGTCCGTGATGGGCCGAGCTTTCAAACTGGCGGACAGAGGTGGGACACATGGACGGTCGGGATATCGGTTTGCACGCGGCCATGGCGAGCCCGTCAACGGAACAAGCTGCCCTGCAAGCCCTGTGCGTGTCGGAGCGCCGAGCGCCGCGGAATACCTGCATCCTGAGGCCCAACGACACCGGGGCGCGGCTGCGGACGCTGCAAACGGGATGGGCGGTCCGTTGCCGCATGTTCAGCGACGGGCGGCGCCAGATCATCGGCATCCTGTTGCCGGGCGACACCTTCGGCATCGAGACCCTGTTCGACGACACGCTCGACCACTTGGTCTGGTCAACCTCCGCCGTCACCTACTCCGTCCTGGACGGGGATGCCGCCGCCAAGCTGTTCGACTCCGCCCCCTGGTTCCGTCGCCGCCTGATGCGTACGCTGGGCGAGGAAAAGGCGGCGTCCGAGCGCTGGATGTCCCAGCTCGGGCGCTGCGACGCCGAGGAGCGGACCGCCTCCCTCCTGGTGATGCTGCACGAGCGCCTGTCCGTGCTGGGTCTGGCCACCCGCCGCCACTTCCGGCTGGAGCTGACGCAGCAGGACCTGGCCGACATGCTGGGCCTGCACCTGATCCACCTGAACCGCATCCTGTCCCGCCTGCGCGCGCGCAAGCTGATCCAGATGCAGGGCCAGGAGATCACCTTGTCGGACCTGGACGGCCTGGCGGAACTGGTGCCGGTCAGCAGCCACGCGATGCAGGCTGCCCGCCCGGTTTGACGCAGCCAGGCACGACGGCCGGCAAGGACCAGCCGTGTCGCGCCTGACCCGTGCCGTCGGTATACGAAGCCCTCGCAGCATCAGCGGCACCGTGACGCAGGACGGATAGGCGAAGCGCCGTCCACTGTGGATGAGTGCACAATCTCGGCGCAACGCCCATAGGCTTCCTGACCTGAATGGCTGGAGCAGCGGGCCAGCCAAACGCCCTTTCGGCTGGCAACCGCCTTCGCCGGCCTACCCCAGTGGCTCCGCCTGCAATCCCATCGCCGTGGCCAGCCGGTCCAGCCGGCGCTGGATGCCGTCGCCGGCGAACACCCCGCTCCCCTCGGCCAGCCGCAGCGACAGCCGGCCCGGCATCACCCGCAGGTTGGCCCCCGCCAGCAGCGCCGGCGTCCCAGCCGACAGGGTGTAGGCCAGGCGCAGCGCCGTCCCCAGCACCTCTGCCCGCGCCGCCGCCGCGGTGTCCAGCAGGCCGCGCGCCGTCTGCAAGAAGGGCGCATCCGGCTCCGCCTCGTAGCGCAGCGCCATCGTCAGGGCGAGGGCAGCCCGGTCCGGATGCGCCAGCGCGATGCCGGGTTGGCGCAGGATGCGCAGGAACGCCTGCTCC
Source organism: uncultured Acetobacteraceae bacterium (assembly GCA_964242295.1). Classification (GTDB taxonomy): domain Bacteria; phylum Pseudomonadota; class Alphaproteobacteria; order Acetobacterales; family Acetobacteraceae; genus DASWOJ01. The sequence continues at coordinate 6,419 of CAXTDP010000312.1, forward strand.
GCACGGTAATCCGGGTGGTCGTGGCTGCCCAGGTCGGACATCCAGCACGCTGCCTCCCGCAGGCGCATTTCCGCCGGGGCCTCACCGGGGAACAGCGGCGCGGTCCAGGCAAGCAGGGCCGGAGGCAGGCGGATGTCGCGGCCATACTGCGAGGCGATCTCGTATCCCGCCGCCAGCATCGGGTCCTGCGCCCGGATGGCAGGCGGGACGTGCTGCATGAACCAGCCCTCGCGGATGCCGTTGGCGCTGAACACCACCCGGCGCGCCCCGGTCCCGCGCAGCAGGCGCCGCAGCACCGTGGCGGCGTAGGGCAGGTCC
>CAXTDP010000313.1:0-6735 GCA_964242295.1 uncultured Acetobacteraceae bacterium
TTCATCCTCCTTTCTCGTCTCCGCGGGGGAGATGCACCCCATGAGACGCAGGGCCACTAGTTCGATTAGAGCAGCGACCAGGCCGCCCGTCACTACAGCAGCGTGTGTGGGATGCAGCGAGGGGTTGAAGGAGGGCGCGACGATTGCGGCGGCGAAGACGCCGATCGCCACCAGCTGCGTGCCGCTTGCGAGCATCTTGAAGCGTTCGACCCTGACAATCGGGCAGCCAGTCCTGCCGATGATCAATTTCACGACCATCTTGGTATCCTTGTTCCTTTCTGCGACCTGTGGCGGTTAGAAAGGGGGCGAGCCGGCCGCCCGATCAGGCAGCCGGCAGCGACGATGGCAGCTGGTCTCACTGCCAGCAGGGCGCGAACGGGATGTCGTCGTCCAGATCGCCGCCGCCGAAGCCGCCACCCGCACTGGCACCGGCTCCAGCCATGGCGGGTTCGCGACGACGCTGTGCCGGGCGGGGCTCGTCGGCGTTCCCGTTCCCCCGGGCGTCACCCAACAGCGTCAGCTCGCCCCGGAAACGGGCCAGCACGACCTCGGTGCTGTAGCGCTCCACGCCCGCGTTGTCCGTCCAGCCCCGCGTCTGCAGCGCGCCCTCGAGGTGGACCATGCTGCCCTTGGACAGGAACCGCTCCGCCACGCCCGCGATCTGCTCGTTGAAGATCACGACCCGATGCCACTCGGTGCGCTCCTTGCGCTCGCCGGACGCCTTGTCCGTCCACTGGTCGCTCGTCGCCAGGCTGAAGCTGACGATCTTGCTCCCGCCCTGCGTGCCGCGGACCTCCGGGTCCTTACCCAGACGCCCGATCAGGATCACCTTGTTCACGCTACCGGCCATCGTTGTATTCCTTCTCTCCTCGAAAGGCGGTCCGGCCCTGTGCCGGCTCGTCCTCTCGGGTGCGGCCCCTGGGAACCGGGCTGGGAAGCGGCGCAACGGCGCGCTCTTTGGCGCGGGACCGGAGCCACGCGCAGGCGCAGCCGAGCATGGCGAGGACCCACCCGTTGCGGCGCTTGCCGGTCCGGTTCAGGCCGCAGCAAACCCGAGAGGACGTGCCGGCACAGGGCGCTCCGACATACCTCTCCCATTCTCCTATTCACCTCTCATGAGGCTTTCGGCTTGGCACTTGCCCTCGCTTCGTTCCGGGTTCCCTGAAAGTTCTTTCCAGATCCTGGCCGAAAGTTTCGGCCCATTCCGGACCGACAATTTCCGTCAGAACAGTCCCAGCTGCTCCGCTCCCGCCTCTTGGCAGGTGAGACGTCGTTGTGCCGGGCCAGATGGGCGTGCGGAGAGGGTCGAGCACGGCTTGATCCAACCCTCATCCATGGCCCGCTGGTCCCGGTCGGCGTGGATCTCGCATTCATGTCCGGAGGGACGGACACAGCGCCGGCCGACACCCCGGCTGCACGAGGGACAGGTCACTTCCAGAGCCGGATCACGGGGCCAACCCTCGCCGCAGTAGGTGCAGAACACCGTCACGGCGTTGCTCCCGACTCTGCCGGCAGTTCGCCGGGCTGCTTGACGCTGAGAGCGACTGCCATGGGCTGCACCCAGATCGGCAAGTTGGACAGCATGAAGCCCGTGCCGCTCCATGCCATCAGCAAGGTGCGGCCCATGGTCTCGGCAATGGCCTGTGCCGCGTCCGGCGGCACGGCGTTGCCGATCCGCTCCCGCCATCCGGCGTCGGACAGCCCCTCCAACTCCAGGTGCTCCTCGGGGTCGACCAGGGACTGCAGCGACGCCAACTCAAGCGTGGTGAAGGGGCGGTGCCAGGTCCCGTCCAACGCCCGGATGATCGCGACCAGGCGGTCGGATTGCTCCGGCAGGCGGGGATCGGCGACGGACCAATGGCCGTTGTCATAGCCAGCCGCTGCCGACACGGCGCCGCTGGACGCCTGCCATGGCAGGACGCCGAAGTGCCCGCCGCCGAACCAGTCATCGCCTTTGGCGCGATCCAGACCCGGCCGGGGATCGGCCACGCACATCGCGCCGTTGCTCGGCGCGTGCTGGCCGGTGATGGCCTGTGACGCGGCCGACCAGGGCACGGTGCGAAAGGCATTGTGGAACATGGCGTCCCGGGCGCGCGGGTCGGCCACGGCCAGGTCCTTGCCGCCGGTCACGGCTGGTCCTGTCGCCGACCACGGCACGACCTTGTAGATGTTGTTGAATTTCGGTGCCCCGACGTGGCGCGGGTCCGCCACGGCGAACCCGCCCGCACCGACTGCGGCCTTGCCGATCACCACCTGGGAGGGCTCCTCCCAGGCTTTCACGCCATACTGGCCGAACTCGGCCCGACCCTCCTGGCGGCGCGGGTCGGCCACGCTGAACGCCCCCTGCCCCGGCCTGCCGCCTGCAGTGACGGTGCCGGATGTCTCCTCCCAGGGTGTCACGCCAAGGGCGCCGGCGTGCCAGGACGTGTCCGGGGCCAAGCCGTAGTCGGCCAGCTGGCCATCCTCGACGCGCAGTTGCGCCAGGCTGCGCCAGTCCGAGCCCGCCTTCACGAATGCCAGCCGCACCCAGGTCTGCCACTGCAGCGATGGCACGCGGTGCATCGGCCCGGCCCGCAGATCGCCGGGCAGCAGCAACCGGCCGAGCACGTCGCCCACCCCGTGCAGCGCCCGCTTGGGTGGCTCGTAGAGGAACGGCGGCACGCTCGCCATGTGGCGGGCAACAAGCAGGAAGCGCTTTCGGCTCTGCGCCAGGCCACCCAACTCGCCGCAATCATGCGTCGTCTCGGCCACGGCATAGCCGTAGGACCGTAGCAGGGCGGTGATGCGGTCGAGCAGCGCCCTGCCCCTGGTTGCGATGCGCGGGACGTTCTCGAACAGGATCAGCGGGATCGGCGCGGTATGTGCGTAGGCTTCCAGGGTCAGCCACACCCCCCGCAGGGTCAGCCGGTTCAGGGCTTGGTACTTCGCCGTCTTGCTTTTGCTTTCGGACAGCAATCCGCTGAAGCCTTTGCAAGGCGCGGACAGGAACACGATGTCCGGGTTCTCGTGGCCGAAGGCGGCGTGGATGTCGGCCGTGGTCGCCTCGCGCCAGTCCGGCGGTGGCTCGCTGCCGTGGAAGGCGAGGTATTGCTCGCGGTCGAACAGGTCGAGGCAGGTGCCGGGCACGCCCGCCATGCGCGAGAAGTCGCGGATGGCGGCGGCGTCCACGTCGATGCCGCCTAGGCAGCGGAAGTCGGCTTCCAACGATCCGATCCGTGCGGTCGCGCGGTTGAAGCCTCGTGCGCCGCCTCCTAAGCCGCAAAACAGGTGGGCGTGCTTGATCGTCCGGTGATCCGGGGTGCTGACGTGCATGGCACGACTCCTTTCTGGCGGTCCGGGTGCGGATCGCGCGGTGTCAGGGCAGGCGGGGAGAAGCGGGCACGCGGCCCGCGGGTTAGCCGATCGCCAGGGCGAGCTGACCGGGTGCGGCGCCGCGAACGGCTCGGACCATGGCGCGAGGCGGGACGGGGAAGTCGTGCGAGTGCATGGGCAGCGACGCCGGTATGCCGTCCGGCTCGAACCGTGCTTTCAGCCGAGCGAACTCCGCTCGCTCGGCCGCATCGCGTTCGGCGCGGTTAGCGCGGCGGTAGAGACCGAGCAGGTCCACCTGGCGCAGCCGGCGCTGGATCTCGCGCTCCGCGTCGCTGAAGGTGTGAGTGGGATCGCCGTAGCAGGGCCACTGGATCACCTGCTCGATGAACTCGATCTTGCCGGCCGTGCCGGTGAAATACTCCGTCCAGAAGCCCATCCGATCGTAGTGGGCGATCATCCCGAACGTGCCCATCACACGGCTGTAGAACCGCTGCGTGAAGTGATGCTTGGGGAAGTCGGCCGAGGCGAAGCGCAGGAAGTGGGTGGCGAACCACACTTTGCTGTCGGCCGGGGTGAACTTGGTGGGCACGAAGTCCGCCGCGGTCGGGGCGGGATTGCGCAGCGTGGCGACGATCGCGGGCGGGATCACGCAGGCCATCGGGTTCTCCTTGGTTCCACCTTCCATCAAATCTGGAAGACTTCACCGCGTGACCGTGGCCGGCGTGGCGGGGGCAAGGGCGCGGCGCTTGCCGCGGGATCGGAGCCGCCTAGCGCAGCGGCGGCGCAGACCCACCCCTTGCGGCCGCCACGTCGGACATGGTGGCTTTCTCTATTGGACGTTCTCGTCTTTTCTTGCTTTCGCTCATTCGGGGTCGATTAGGCCGCTCTCCTGAGATGCGGTATCGACCGTCGCGATGAGGGCCTGCAGCCGGGAAACCCGGTACAGCAGGCTGTTGAAGCGCGTCATCTTCCATTCGCTGACGTTGCGTTCGCCATCAGCTGCCTTTTGCAGCCGCTCCTGCATGATCTCGGCGAGCGCGCGTCGCTGCGATTGCAGCGCGACGGCAAGACCGAAGGTCATCATCTCCGACTGCTCGTCATCGAGCATGAGAATGGTGGTGCTCACACGACACCGGCCAAGCGTTCGAGGCGGGTCGCATCCCGCCATAACGCCTGCAACTCGGGGCCGTGTGCGCGTGCCTGGCTCACCGCCTCGGTGACGTACCGGTCCCACATCTGCCTGTTCCAACCGTTTCGTTGCAAACCAGACGGGGATGAACCGACTGCTGCGCGCTCGCACGCCATATCCATATCAGCTTCGACTTCCTGTGCTCGGGCGCGGCGCTGTGCTGCTCCAACCGATAGGGCGTGGCGGTCCAGGATGGACCGGCCAGATGGCGAACTCATTAGATAGGGGGCTTCGGTCAGCACACCCCGGCAATCTGACATGGCGGTCATGTTGCGGCTCCGCAAAAGGGGGAAGTTGGCCCGGTGTCGAAACACCGGGCCGTGATGACGGCCTAAGCCGCGATCTGGATCTCCGGGGTCGAGGTGGTCACGATGCTGCCGAGCGAGGCGGCGGGCTCGTCTTCGGCTATCATCTCGTCCGAGGCTGCGTCGTCGTCGTCGTCCATCGCGGCATCATCGCTTCCGTCCAGCATGGCTTCACCGTCATCCGCCTCCGGCTCGTCATCGACGCTGCTCCCCCCGAATATGCTGGCCGGGTTGCGACGCGCTTCCAGCTCGGCCTCGGTCGGTGCAAAGCGGGCGGCCGGATAGACGAAGGTGCCCTCGCTGAATCGCGCCACCATGGCCGCCCGGGTGTCCTTGACCCGGACCTGCTTGGCCACGTCACTGGCCTCCGCGCACTGTTCCAGGGCCGCACGCGACAGCGCCGGCAGGAACTCCTCCGTCGCCATGTTCGGCAGGTAGGTGTCAGCGCCGATCGCGGCGCCGGCGTAGCGCGCGCCCATGCCGGTCGCGGAGTGGTTCTCCCGGCAGGACAGGACCTCGACCAAGGCCTCCCGAGCGGCGTGCCGGATGGTGGTCAGGTCGCGAGTGATGACGCCGCCCTCGGTCAGCGTCTCTGCCACCCGCGCCAGGTGGCTCGCACGATGCCGGCCGGTGACGCCGCTCAACACGGTGACGTTCCGGCCTGCCAGGGCCAGCACCAGCATGGCGATCAGCTGGTCATCGTCGGCAGGCTTCTCACGAAGCGCCTGGTGCAACGCGTCCGTGCGCAGGTCGCCCACCATGGCTGCCCCCTTGGCAGTCAGGTCCGGTCGGCGGGCCTTCTGGACCGGCTCGTCGCCGTCCGCGCCGGTGCCTGCCGAACCGCCGCGGCCGGTCGGCATGGTGTAGTGGGTTTCGCGGATGATCCCGCTGCGCGCCTCGATGGAGTAGCCCGTGAACACCCCTTCCCCTGCCCGGCCGTAATGTGGCTGTGCCCCCTTGGGCAACTTGGGACGGTAGAACTCGTCGATCTCGATGATGCAGCCACCTTCGGCCATGTTCGCCTCCAACCACGCCGTCTGCGCGGCCAGGAAGGCGTCCACCTGGGTGGTGCTGCGGCTGTCCTCGTCGGCGGGTGCGAACAGGTCCTCGTCCCACACGATCCCAAAAGCCTGAGCTTCGGCGTCACCGAATTTTGCGTTCCGGGCCGACAGGCGGACCTTGCCGAGCGCGTGGGCAACCTGGCCCCAGGGCGCCTCGTGACCGCGCTTCGGCTTGAACTGCTTCCAGACCTCGGCCTGCTCCTCCTTGGTCGCGGCCGCAATGACGCGCAGCTGGCGTTGCTCCGGCAGGTCGTTCTTGGCCATCTGGTCCAGCATGGCCGGGCAAAGGTTGGCCAGCAGCCGGGCCTGGGCGATGCTGCGCGGGGTCATGCCCAGCGCTTCCGCGATGGCCGCCTCGTTCCAGCCCGCCCCTGCCAGGGCCTCCATCGCCCGCCACCTGTCTACCTGGCCCATCTCGGCCCGCACGAGGTTCTCGGATACGGCCCGCATGGGATCGATTGCGGCGTCCGCCTCGGACTGCACCAGCACGGGGATCTCGGTCAGCCCCGCGGCGACGCAGCCTGCCACGCGGCGATGACCGGCGAGGATGACCAGCTTCTTGCCCTCCTCCTTCACGAGCGGCGGCTGCACCAGGCCGATCGCCTTGATGGAGGCGACCATCTGCGCCTCGAAGGCGTCGCCCGCGGTCGTGCGGCGCGGGTTGTTCGGGTTGGCCTTCAGCTTGCGCGGATCGACACTGCGGAGTTCCATGGGTTTCGTCCTTTCGGGATAGCGGCCTTTCTTCCAATCTTCTGGAAGACACCTCCCACGGCGGCGGTACGGGTCTTCCGACACCATTGCGGGCGGGCGCCCCTGCCCTGCGCAGCGCGCGGCCCGCGCTGGCGGGCTGCGTGTCAGCGGGGCCGGG
>CAXTDP010000314.1:0-6712 GCA_964242295.1 uncultured Acetobacteraceae bacterium
GCTGTCGCCGCCGCCAACCGCCGCGAACCACGGCGCCAGCCCCAGAGCCTCCAGCAGCGCACGCGTCGCCGCCACGGGCTTGTTGGTGCAAACGGCAAACCGCCAGCCCTGGCCCTGCATCAGCCGCATCGCCTCGACCGCGCCCGGGAACGCCCGGCTGTCAACCGCGGCATGCTCGGTATAGTCGGCCAGGAAGCCGTCGAACCCCGCCTCGTCGAACGGCGCCCCGCGGGCCGAGCAGGCGCGCGCATACAGCACCCGCGCTCCATCCCCGACCATCGCCGCCGTGTCCGGCCGGCTGAACGTCGCCAGCCCCCGGGCCGCCATCGCCCGGTTCAGCGCCGCGGCCAGGTCCGGCACGGAATCCACCAGCGTCCCGTCCAGGTCCAGCACTAAAGTCCGCTGCATCCGCTCAGGCCCGGTAGAACGGGCGGTCCCCGCCAATCGTCACCCGAGTACCGGTCCGAGTATGCGGGAAGTAATCCCATAGCGCATGGTGCTGCGAAGCCCGGTTGTCCCAGAACGCCACCGACCCCGGCGCCCAGCGGAAGCGGCACTGGAACTCCGGCGTCTCGATATGCCGGAACAGGAACGCCAGCAGCGCATCGCTCTCCGCCTTGTGCAGCCCCAGGATGCGCGTGGTGAAGAACGAGTTCACGAACAGCGCCTGCCGCCCCGTCACCGGATGGGTGCGTATCATGGGATGCTCGGCCCGCGGATACACCCGGCCGCGGTCGTCGGTGCCGTAACGCCCGCGATACAGCCCCTCCCCGTCATGCACGGCCGTCAGGCCCTCCAGCATCGTCCGCATCGGCTGCGACAGCGCCTCGAACGCCGCATACATATTGGCGAACAGCGTGTCCCCGCCGACATCCGGCAGCACGCGCATGTGCAGCACGCTGCCCATCGGCGGCTCCGGGTCGCAGGACACGTCGGAATGCCAGCCCTCGCCATTCACGAACGTCGAGTTGGCATCGGCATGGATCACCATGACCTCCGGATGACCCGGCACCGACGGCGCCGCAGGATGGACATGCAGCGTGCCAAACCGCCGGCCGAACTCCGTCTGCTGTGCATGGTCCATCGTCTGCTCGCGGAAGAACAGCACCAGGTTGTCCATCAGCGCGTCGTGCACGACCTGGAACGCCTCGTTGCCCAGGGGGCGGGACAGGTCAATGCCGCCCATCTCCGCCCCGATCACGGGAGTGACCTTGCGTATGGTGATGTCGCCCTGCATCGCGTCCTCCGCCTTTGCCGCGGAGAGTGCTGCCCCAGCCCCCGCCGGGTCAACCACCGTCACCGCCAGGCCAACCGCCGTCATGTCTGGGTCAACTGCCGTCCAGGCCATACGCCTCGGGAAAGAACAGGTCGCGCCAAGTGTCCGCACGCGCCGCCAGGGCGCCGGTCGCTTGCATGAAGGCCATGAAATCCATCACCCGCCGCGGCGTGGTGGTCCACTCGTTCTCCGGCCGGCGGATCATGTCGGCGACGGCGGGAACGCCGAGCCGGGAACGCTCCGCCCGTACCCAGACCGCGGCGGCCTCCTCGGGATGCTCGCGTATGGACACCATCGCCCGCTCCAGCGCCGCCAGGAACGCCGCAACCACCTGCGGATGCGTCTCCCGGTATCGCCCGGTGGTCCACACCAGGTTGAAGCTGTGCGGCCCGCCCAGCACCTCGTAGCTGTCCAGCACCCGGTGGATGCGCGGCGACTGCAACTCCTCATACATGTAGGGCGCCGAGGTGAAGTGCCCCGTGATCTCCGTCCCGCCGCCCACGAGCGTAGCCTGTCCATCCGGATGGCCCATCGAGACCGTCAGCGCGTCCAACCGCCCGGACTGCCCCTCGCCGAACGCCTGCCGCGCCGCCATCTGCAGCACGACTGCCTGGATCGACACCTTCACCGCCGGCAGCGCGATACGGTCGCGCTCGGTAAAATCCCTAATCGAACGAACCGCCGGGTTGGACGTGTTGAGCCAGATCGGCATGCAGCCCAGGGACGCCAGCGCCTGCACCCGCAGGTTGGTGCGGGTGCGTCTCCACAGGGTCAGCATGGCGGTAACGCCGCCCGAGGCGATGTCCAGGTTGCCGGAGATCAGCCCATCATTGATCGGCGGCCCGCCGGTGAAAGTCAGCCACTCCGGCTGCAGGTCCAGGCCGCGGGCGCTTCCTTCCTGTTCCAGCAGCTTGCCATCCTGCATCAGGATCAGCGGCAGGTAGGAAATGCCGAACTGCCGGGCGATGCGCACGGTCTCCGCCTGCACCGGACGCAACGCAGACATCAGCACGGCGGCAGCAATCAGGAAGCGGCGGACAATGTGCATGATGGCCTCGGCGTCAGACCGCTGAGCCTAAGCCAACGCTCAAACAACCGGAAGCAGGGCGCTTGCGTCTCCCTCTCCCTCCGGGAAAGGGCCGGGGTGAGGGAGGCCGCCAGCACTCGCCTCCGATCCCGGTATCCCGTCATCCTGTTCCGAACCGGCCAGATTCACTCTTGTCGCCGCCTTCTCACCCGAACCCTCTCCCAGAAAGGGAAAACCAACACCTTGGAACAAACATGACCCCCGACCGTGCATTGGCCATGCTCGCTGCCCGCCACCCCGCACGCCGCGCCTTCATCACCGGCGCCGCAAGCGGGCTGGGCCGCGCCCTCGCCCTGCGCCTAGCCGCCGCAGGCTGGCGCCTGGGCCTGAACGACCTCGACGCCCTCGGCCTAGCCCAGGTCGCAGCGGAAACCGGCGGCACCCCCGCGCTATACCCATTCGACGTCGCCGACGCCCCGGCGTTCGAGGCCGCCGCCACCTCCTTCCTCGCCGCCCAAGGCCCGCCCGACCTGCTGTTCAACAACGCCGGCATCGGCTGCGGCGGCCTGTTCCTCGACACCCCGCTCGCCCACTGGCGAGAAGTCCTGGACGTGAACCTGCTCGGCACCGTCCATGGCACCCGAGCCTTCCTGCCGGCCATGATCGCGCAAGGTTCCGGCCACGTCGTCAATGTCGCCAGCGCCGCCGCCTTCCACGGCCTGCCCAAGTTCTCCGCCTACTCCGCCTCCAAGGCGGCGGTCGCCGCCCTGTCCGAGGCATTGCGGGCGGAGCTGGACGGCACCGGCGTGGACGTGACGCTCAAGATGACGACCTTCTACCGCGGCGCCGCCATCGGCGCGCACACCCGCGGCAGCGACGCCATACGCCGGCAGGCGCAGGCCCTGGTGGACCACGCCCCGCTGGACGCCGGGCAGGCCGCCGACCGCCTCCTCGCCCACATGGCCCGGCGCCGCTTCCACGCCGTCTATCCCGCACAGGCCCGGCTGCTGTGGGCTATCAAGCGCCACACGCCGCGCCTGTATCTGCGCCTTGTCCCGCCCATCTTCGACTGGCTGGAGCGCCGCCTCGGCCCAGGCTAGCTGCCCCTATCTCCCCAACCGGCCCGAGGCAACACCGCCCAGCCATACGCGCCCCATGGACCAGATCCCGCCCGGCCCGGCCCGGCCCAGCTTTTCCGTGCTTCGCTCCCAACTACAAACAAGTTCTGGTTGCAGACTGACCAGCGGCAGGACACAATCCCTTTAAACCGGCCCGAAAACGGTGCCGAGACAGGGAGGCGACCACGCGATACATCCTGTTGTCAGTCCTGCTGGGCCTGGCCTTTTTCCCCGCCTACGCGCAAATCGAACTGCCGCAAGCCGCCCCGCCGGACGGCGCGGCCGTGTTCCGCACCCAGTGCGGCACCTGCCACTCGCTGACGCCCGGCGAGGTCCGCCAAGGCCCGAACCTAGCCGGCGTCTACGGGCGCAAGGCCGGCACCCTGCCGGGCTACAAGTACTCCCCCGGTTTCGCCGCCGCGGATTGGAACTGGGACGACGCGCACCTCGACCCCTACCTCACCAACCCGCAGTCCGTCATCAAGGGCGGCGTCATGGGCTACCGGCAATCGAAGCCCGAGGTGCGCCAGGCCGTCATCGCCTACCTCAAGGAGCAGAAGTGATGGCTAAACCCATCCACTCCATGATCCGCGTGCTGGACGAGGCCCGCTCCCTCGCCTTCTACCGCGACTGCCTCGGGCTGGAGGTCGGTGACCGCTACGCCTTCGAAAACTTCACCCTGATCTACCTGCGCGACCCCAGCAGCCCGTTCGAGCTGGAGCTGACCGTCAACGCCGGCCGGACCGAGCCATACGACACCGGCGGCGGCTACGGCCACCTCGCCGTCGCCGTGGACGACCTGGACGCGGACCGGTCCCGCATGGAAGCCGCCGGCGCCAGCCCCGGCCCAATCCGCGAGCTGATGCACGACGGCGCGCTGCTCGGCCGCTTCTTCTTCGTCAAAGACCCCGACGGCTACAGCATCGAGGTGCTGCAGCGCCGCGGACGCTTCGCCTGAAACAACGAAACCCAGACCAAACAGGGAGGACCATCATGCGAGAGATTGACCGCCGCACCGGGTTCAGCCGCCGCGGCTTCATACGCACCGCCGCCGCGGCCCCGGCTGCCATCGCCGCCGGCGCCAGCATCAGCCCATCCGCCGCCTGGGCCGCCGACGCCAAGAACATCGCACCGCACGACATGGCGACCATGGTGCGCGCCGCCCGCGACATCTACCCGCACGACCACATCGGCGACTCCTTCTACGTCCGCGCCATCACCCCCTGGGACGCCAAGGCCGGCAAGGACGCGGCGCTCAAGGCCATGGTCGCCGAGGGCGTCGCCCGCCTGGATGCCGACGCTGGCGACCGGCATGGCAGCCCCTACCTGACCGTCGCCTGGGAGGCCGACCGTGTCGCCCTGCTGCGCGGCATCGAGCACACCAAGTTCTTCCGCACCCTACGCGCCGACCTGGTGGTGTCGCTCTACAACCAGCCGGAGATCTGGCCGAAGTTCGGCTACGAGGGCTCCTCCGCCGAGCACGGCGGCTACCTGGCCCGCGGGTTCGACGACATAGATTGGCTGCCGAAATCGGTTTAGGGGGGAACACGCACATGGCACAATTCGACCTGAACGACGACGGTGTCGTCGTCATCATCGGCTCCGGCGCCGGCGGCGGCACCCTCGGCAACGAGCTGGCGCAGAAGGGCGTCCGTGTCGTGATCCTGGAGGCCGGCGCACGCTACGAGTCGCAGGACTTCGTCAACGACGAGTGGGCCAGCTTCGCCCAGCTCGCCTGGTCCGACATGCGCACCACCTCCGGCTCCTGGCGCGTCGGCAAGGACTTCCCCAACCTGCCGGCCTGGATCGTCAAGGCGGTCGGCGGCTCAACTGTGCACTGGGCCGGCGCCTCCCTCCGCTTCGAGGAGCACGAATTCCGCATCCGCGACCACTACGGCGCGCTGCCGGAGGCCAACCTGCTGGACTGGCCGATCACCCTCGCCGACCTCGCGCCCTACTATGCCAAGGCCGAGGACAAGATGGGCGTCACCCGCACCAACGGCATCCCCGGCCTGCCCGGCAACAACAACTTCCGGGTCCTGGAAGCCGGCGCCAAGAAGATCGGCTACAAGGAGGTCCACACCGGACGCATGGCGATCAACAGCCAGCCCCGCGACGGCCGCGGCTCCTGCCAGCAGATTGGCTTCTGCTTCCAGGGCTGCAAGTCCGGCGCCAAGTGGAGCACCCTCTACACCGAGATCCCCAAAGGCGAGGACACCGGCCGCCTGGAAGTCCGCCCGGAAAGCCACGTCGTCAAGATCGAGCACGACGACAGCGGCAAGGTGACCGGCGTCGTCTATGCCAGCCCGGACGGCGCCATGCACCGGCAAAAGGCCCGCGTGGTCTGCGTCGCCGGCAACAGCATCGAAAGCCCGCGCCTGCTGCTGAACAGCGCCTCCGCCAAGTTCCCGGACGGCCTGGCCAACAGCAGCGGCCAGGTCGGGCGCAACTACATGCGGCACATGACCGGCAACGTTTACGGCATCTTCGAGAAGCCGGTGCACATGTATCGCGGCACCACGATGGCCGGCATCGTCCGCGACGAGGCCCGGCACGACCCCAAGCGCGGCTTCGTCGGCGGCTACGAGATGGAGACCGTCAGCCTGGGCGTCCCGTTCATGGCCGCCTTCATGGACCCCGGCGCCTGGGGCCGCAGCTTCACCAGCGCCATGGACGGCTACAGCAACATGGCCGGCATGTGGCTGATCGGCGAGGACATGCCGCGGGAAACCAACCGCATCACCCTGGACCCGAAGGCAAAGGACAAGCTGGGCCTCCCCGTCGCCTCGGTCCACTACGACGACCACCCGAACGACATCGCCATGCGGGCGCACGCGGTGCAGCAGGGTTCGGCGATATACTCGGCCGTGGGCGCGACGCGCCTGATCCCGACGCCGCCCTATCCCAGCACGCACAACATGGGCACCAACCGCATGAGCGACAAATCCCGGGACGGCGTAGTGAACAAGTTCGGCCAAACCCACGACATCAAGAACCTGTTCGTCTCCGACGGCAGCCAATTCACCAGCGGCGCCGCCTGCAACCCAACCCTGACCATAGTAGCCCTGGCAATCCGCCAATCCGAAAACATCGCCAGAATGATGGAACAACGGGAGATATAACGTCCTACTCCCTCTCCCTCCGGGAGAGGGTCGGGGTGAGGGAAGCCGCACGGACCGCGCCTTGCAATGCGAAACCAAATGGCACCTGCATAACCAGGGCCAGGTTCTGCGGTTTTCCCTCACCCCAACCCTCTCCCGGAGAGAAAGGGAGCAGCGCGCCATCCCTTAC
>CAXTDP010000315.1:0-6691 GCA_964242295.1 uncultured Acetobacteraceae bacterium
CAGGGTCGCATGGAGCCAGATCAGCGGGATCAGGACGGGCTGCCGGGCCGCGAGGTTTGCCGCCGCCAGTCCCAGCGCCAGCAGCGCCACCACGGCGCCGACCGCCACGACCGGGCGCAGCACGCCGCCATGCCGCTGGAACGCCCCGGTCAGCACCGACAGCAGCGCCACCAGCGCGAAGCTCGCCGCCGTCAGCGGTGCCGTCAGGCGCCGGTGTGCTTCCACCAGGAACTTGCCGGCATCGCGGGCGGTCAGCGCGCCGTTGCCCGGCGCCAGCAGCTCGTCCAGCGACATCTCGGCCGCATCGCGGTAGCGCACATCGCCCTTGGCGGTGTTGCTCGCGAGGTCGAGGGTCGTTTCCGCGAAGGTCAGCACGTTCAGCCGTCCGCTGCTGCGGTCGATCTCCTGCCGGCTGCCGGATTGCAGCAGCAGCCTGGGATTGTTGCCGCCCTCCAGCAGGCGGCCGCGCTGCGCCAGGATGGTGGCGCGGCTGTTCCGCTGCCGGGCATCCTCGACCAGGATGCCGCGCAGCGTGCCGTCCGGGTCGCGGCTGCGGACATACACCGTCAGGTCGTCGCTGACCGGCGTGAACACCCCTTCCTGCAGCAGGAAAGCGGCGAGGCGGTTGCGTATCTCGAACTGATACTCGCGGAAGGCGGTGTAGCTGACCGGCACCAGCCAGAGCGTCAGCACATACATCGTGCCCACCACCAGCGCCGCCAGGCCCAGTGCCGGACGCGCCAGCGCCCAAGGGGATAGCCCGGCGGACCGCATCACCGTCAGCTCCCGGTCCCCCGCCAGCCGCTGATAAACGAACTGCACGCAAACGAAGGTGGTGATCGGCAGGATCACGGCGACGAAGTTGGGCACCAGCAGCCCGGTCAGCTTCAGGAAGACCGCCAGCGACAGCCCGCGGTTCACCACCAGCTCGACGAAGCGCAGGCTCTGCGTCAGCCAGATCAGCGCGACCAGCCCACCCGTCGTCGCAAGCAGGGCAACCAGGAGCTGGCGGAACACGTAGCGGTCGAGTTGGGAGCGGCGCATGGCGGCAGTTCTACGTCATGGATGGCCGGGATGGTATCCGCCCCTCGGCCGCCCGCTGCCGCCCGACGCTACTTTTGCCCAATCAGCAGGACGCCGAACATGTTCCTGACCGGCCCGAGGCTCGTCAACCGGGCCTGCATGTCCCGCGTCAGCCCGGCCAGCAACCGTTCGGCAAGGCTGACCGGGCCGACCGGCAGGGCCATTCGCCGTCCCTTGATGCTGACCACCGCGCGGGTGGACCGGAACCCGGCATCCCGGAACATCGCTGCCAGGGAGCCGTGGTCATACTCGCACAGATGAAAGCCCTCCGGCTCGTGGCCAAAGTAGCAGGAGATGTCGTGTGGGCCGGTCAGGCGATTTGGAGTGGAGCACACATAGCATTCGCCGGGCCGCAGCACCCGGATGACTTCCTGCAGTTGCTGCCGGGCGTCATCTGGATGCAGGTGCTCCATCAACTGGTTGGAGTAAACCATGTCGGCGGCGCCGTCGGTCAGCGCCAGGCTGGTCCCGTCCGTTTGCAGGAAGCGGAAGTTGGCTGGAGCGGCAGCTTGGTTGATCAGCGCGGCAGTCACGTCTATGCCGACCGCCTCCCGCACATGAGACGCGACCGCCTGCGTCACAGTGGCATCGCCGCACCCAACCTCCACAAAAACGGCGTCCGGCGACAGCATGGGGCGGAGAAACGCGACCTGCATCGCCGTGTTGGCGCGTCGCTTCTCAGGGTTGGCCTTGTGCTGGGGATGGTCGGGCAGGCGGGCGAACAGTTCGGTGTAAACCTCGCCGTAGAGCGATCCACGCTCCTCCCGCCGCGATGTCCGCAGGCGGGCCGCCAGCTCGCGCTCGATCTCATAGTGCGCCCGCAACCGGTCCGGCGGGCGTACCTCCCGGTTCATGGCGCGGAGCCGTTCGGCATCATGGCGTAAGGGGATGGCAGCCGTCATGGCGGGGCCTCGTCGGTGTTAGTCCGAGGCGATCAACAGACTACCGAGCGTGGATTAAAATTACCGTTATCTCTGCGAAAGCGCCGGGACCGCCGGTTCAGCCGGCCGGCGGGGCACGCCTTGTAGGGATGTCGCCGCAATCCCCGCCCACTCGTGCAGCGCCCAATAGCTGTCCTGCCACGACCGGGCGCGAGGGACGAAGTCCGACAGGCGGCCGTGTGATCCCTCGTCCATCCGCACCGGCGCCCCCGTCACGGCGATGCCGGTGCCGGCAAAGGCCAGCACCGACCGCTTTATGTGCCAGGCATGGGTCACGACGTAGGCCGACCGCACGCCATCGCGCAGCAGCAGCGGCGCGCTCAGCGCGGCATTCTCCCTGGTGTCCTGGGATACGTCCTCCACCCAGCGGACCGGCACGTTGAAGTCGTCATGGAGGCTGCGGACCATCGTCGCGGCGAGGGTGCCGTCGTCGTCATAGTCGGCTATGCCACCGGTCACGAGCACCGGCAGCCCGGTGCTGCGGTAAAGGGCTGCGCCGGTGCGCAGGCGTTCCAGCGTCAGCGGCCCCGGCTCCAGCACGCCGTTGTTGCGCAGGGCCTCGGCGGACAGGATCACGATGGCGCCGGGCGGGTCGTCGGCTGGGGGCGTCAGCGGCAGGCCGGTTTCCAGCGAGGTGATCAGCGCCCTGGACACGATGGGCAGGGACAGCACCAGCAGCCCGGCCATCCCTGCCGCCAGCAGCCACCGCCCCGTCCGCGGCCGGCGGCGCCACAGCAGCAGCCCGGCCGCACAGGGAACCAGCAGGTTGACCGGCGGCATCAGCAGCGCGGTAGGCAGGGCGCTCAGGGACATGGTGTTTCCTTGCCGGCCCTTTGCCGGCGATCCAGGCGCCTTTGCGGCTAAGGCAGCAGCTTCCCCGGATTCATGATTCCCAGCGGGTCCAGCGCAGCCTTGATGCGGCGCATCATGTCCAGTTCCGCCCCGCCGCGCCAGCCCGGCATCATGTAGGGCTTCAGCAGCCCCACCCCATGCTCGGCCGAGAAGCTGCCGCCCAACTCCGCCACGACCGCATTGACCGCCTCCATGATATCGGCGCTGCGCGCCAGGAAGGCGCCGTCGGCCCAATCCTCCGGGCGCACCAGATTGAAGTGGATGTTGCCATCGCCCAGGTGGCCGAACGGGACCGCGCGTATGCCGGGGATCAGCGCCTCGCACGCCGCAGTCGCCCGCACGATCAGCTCGGGCACTCGGCTGGTGGGCACGCTCACGTCGTTCTTGACGTTGGCGCCGGCGCGCTTCTGCGACTCGCTGTGCTCCTCGCGCAGGCGCCATACCGCGGCGCGCTGGGCGTCGCTTTCGGCCAGCACTGCGTCCAGCACGAGATCATCGGCCATTGCCGCTTCCAGCACCGACTCCATGGCATCCCGCAGCCCGGCATTCGGGCGGGGCGTAGCCAGCTCCACCAAGACGTAATGCGGGGCGGGGGCGCCCAGCGGCAGGACAGCCCCGGGAATGTGCCGCAGCACCAGGTCCAGGCCAGGGCCGGACATGTATTCGAACGCCTGCACCGCCGCCGGGTCATGCGCCAGGAAGCGGCGGCACACGGCGCTGGCTGCCTCCGGCGAGGGCACGGCCACCAGCGCCACCTCCACCTCCCGCAGCTGCGGCGCGAGCTTCAGGACGGCGGCGGTGATGATGCCCAGCGTTCCCTCCGCGCCGACGAACAGGTGGCGCAAGGCATAGCCGGTATTATCCTTGCGCAAGCTTCGCAGCCCGTTCCACACCTGCCCATCCGGCAGCACCGCCTCCAGCCCCAGCACAAGGTCGCGGGCATTGCCGTAGCGCAGCGTGTTGTTGCCGCCGGCGTTGGCGGACAGGATGCCGCCGACCTGAGCCGTGCCCTCGCTGCCGATGGACAGCGGCAGCAGGCAGTCAGCGGCGGCGGCAGCGTCCTGCGCGGCCTTCCAGGGCGCCCCAGCCTCGATGGTCAGCGTCCGGTCGAGTGGGTCCACCGCGCGGATGCGGGTCATCCGGGACAAGGACAGCACGATCTGGGTGCCATCCCCGGACGGGGTGGCGCCGCCGACCATGCTGGTGTTGCCTCCCTGCGGCACGACCGGGGCACCGCGCGCGGCGCACAGGCGTATGACGGCCGCGACTTCCTCCGTGCTGCCGGGCCGCACCACGGCCGGGGTGCGGCCGTGATACAGGCGGCGCCAGTCCTCGCAGTACGGGGCGGTGTCGGCCGGATCGGTCAGCAGCCCTCGGTCGCCGACGGCCGCGTGCAGGGCCGGCAGCAGGCCGGCGTCAGAGGGCAGGGGATGATCGGGCACCGGGACGTTCCTTATCCTGGGGTGGCCTGGCGGGCATAGCCCAGGCGGGGACGTTGGGCAGCAGCCGGAACCCGCACCGTCAGCCCCGCCTCCTTGGCGGCCTCGACCGCCTCGGCTGCGATGGCCTGCCGCACCGTCCGCCGCGTGCGCGAGATCATCGCCAGCAACACGTAGAAGAACTCGAAATATGCCATGCTGAGGGCCGCCGTGGTTACGATATAGACCACTAGGCTGATTTGCATCATGCGCCCGAGGTCCGCAGCCCATGCGAGGTTGGGATGCTTGCGAGCCATCCGGTAGATGGACCGGCACTGCCAGAATGCCACCCCGAGGATGCCGAGGAACAGCATCAGGCCAGTGAAGCCCAGGTCGCCCAGCACCTCGAAGTAGCTGCTGTGGGCGGCGCGGGGGTAATCGTCGGGCGGCGGCGTCGGGATGAAGTCGAACGCCGATATGCGCGGCACATAGCTTTGCCATACCGCGAAGCGCTGCACCGCGTGCGGCCCGCCACCGAGCAGCGGGTGGTCGAGCGCGATCAGCGTGCTGATTTTCCAGGCATTCACCCGGCCGAGGAATGAACTGTCGGTCTCAGCCTGGTTGATGCTATTCAGCCGCTGGAACCAGCTTTCCGGCGCCAATCCCCAGATCAGCGCTCCCGCCAACACCACCAACACCAGGCTGCTGAAGCGGTTGCGGCTGTTCTTGACCATGAACGCCCCTAACACCAGCAGGCCGACGAAGCCGCCGCGCGAGTAGGTGGCGACCACCGTCACCAGGCACAGTCCCATCGCCGTCAGCAAGCCGATCCGCACGAGGCGGATGGCGGTGTAGCGGGACAGGTAATACAGGAACGGCGTCAGCATCAGCAGCGCCGTCGCCAGCGAGTTGTTGTCGCCGACGCTCTGCAGCCCTTCAACCTTGTGGCCGCCGGCGGTCAGGAGGAAGATCAGTCCTTCCTTCACGCCGATCATGCCAAAGCCCGCGCAGGCCGCCAGCACCAGTAGGTGCAGCCGGTGCCGGCTGGTCATGACGCTGGCTATGGCGGCAGTGAGCGCAATCTCCTTGAGCAGCTTCTGATACAAGCCGTCGCCGTCATCGGACGGCACGAGGCTCGTCGCCCAGGAGCAGGTTGCAACCAGGGCGAATAGCACCAGCAGCACCAGCAGCGGGTCGAGGTAAGGGTCCTTCTTGTCCCGGCTGAACATGATGACCAGGATCGTCACGACCGCGACGATGCGGTTCATCTGGATGCTGGCCATGAAGCCGTACAGCAGCTCGTTCGGCGACAGCAGCGCCGTCCACACCCAAACCAGCACGCCCATGCACGGCGACACGAAGACGGCCGGCAGCAGGGCGGCGAATATCAGCCCGAATGCGGCGTCGCGCACTAGATGCGGCTCCCCTTCTCTTGGCTTCGGGCGATCCTGCGGCGGCGCTCGTCTGCGGCGTCGTCCGCCCGGCGGGTGCCGGCCTCCGTCATGCGGAACAGGCTCCGCAGCTTCACGCCCGGCGGACGGCGGTCATCGCGCAGACCCATATAGATCACCACGACCATCATCAAACCATCGAGCGTCAGCAGCAGCGATTCCAACTGGCTTCCCCATCCCGCACGCGGCGCCCGGCGCGGCCCTCGCCGTCAGCCTGCTCGCGGACATCCCGTTAGCACCGGCAGCCCTGCCATGTCACCGCAATCAGGTGCCAACCGCGCATGTGCTAATGCCGATGTGCTAAGCAAACCTCTGCAGGTTTGCGCACAGATGAAAAGCTAAGCTCGACTTGGCCAACTTAGGCTGGGTAGCATGCGGCTTCGGTGAGGCTGTCGAGGAGTGCGCGCGGGATTGTTGCCATGTTCCGGTCCGGCGCTGAGGTTGAGAAAGCCTGTGCGATCCAGAGTTGGCGACGGACGGCGGCAAGTGCATCGGAGACGGTGACGGCAGGCTTGGCATACCATGCGGCGCGCCTGGGCAGGACGAGGCCGCGTGCGGCCAGGTCGCTGGCCCAAAGTGTCACCAGCGAGAACAAGGCGAGCAGGCAGGGCGTCGTGCGACCATTGGCGCTGCGTTTCCACGCCCAGGTGCCGGCGCACCTCGGCAAAGGTGACCTCAACGGACCAGCGGCGGACGAACAGTTTCAGGGTGGCGATGGGATCGGCGTCTTGGTCCGTGCACAGGAACGCCTGCGGCTCGAACTGGCCGGCCGCGTCGCAGACGAGCAGCCAACGGATCGGCCTGCTTGCCCGGGTGAACACCAGATCGCCCTGCCCGACACGACGTCGAGCCGGCGTTCGCCCTGCCCATACCAGCCTGTCACCGTGACGCGTTGCCACGTCGTTTTCGGATCGGCCAGGCGCTGGAGCAGCGTCGGCTGGCGTGC
>CAXTDP010000316.1:0-6663 GCA_964242295.1 uncultured Acetobacteraceae bacterium
CGGCGGCGGCGCGCCGATCAGCAGGCCGGGACGCCCGGTGCCGCCCGCGATCTCGGCCTGTGTCCGTGGTGAGCGGATCGGGCCGGACACCCGGACCGGCACGGACACGCCGCCGACGCCTAGGCGGACCTGCGGACGGAGGTGCAGGTCGAGGGTTTCGTCCATCAGGTTGACGGTACCGCTGCCCGCCAGATGCAGGCGTGCGCTGTCCAGCAGCAGGGTGCCCAGCGACGCCTGACCCGACGCGACGTCCGCCCGCAGCGCCAGGCAGCGCACCTGGCTGCGCCCGCCGGCCGATATGGGCAGACCCTTTGGCAGAGCCTCGCCCAAAGCGGCCACGATGCCGCCCAGGTCGAACTCGCCATCCACCAGCGCCAGCCCGGCGTGGCCGTCCAGGGTTGCGGCCATGGCGCGCGGATTGGCCCCCTGGCCCCGCAGGTCAATGTCAATGTCCAGAGTCCCACCGCCGGTCTCCTGGTGCAGCAGCGCCGCCAGCAACGGCCCGGCGGCAAGGCCATTCGCCTGCACGGCCATGCCGGCCGACTGCGCGCCGGCGTCAGCCTGCAATTGGGCCGATGCCGCGCCGCCCGGGACGGCGGCCGTCACTGGGTCCAGGCGGAGCCGCCCGTCCTGCAGCAGCAGCCGGGCCGATACGGCGCGGAACGGGACGCCGTGCCAGACGGCCTCGTTGACCGCAAGCTGCAGGTCGGCGTCCCCGCGCCGCAGCGCCTCGAATGGCAGCGGCGTATCAGGCAATACGTGTGCAGGTGCCGCAGCGGGAGCAGGCGCGGAAGGACCAGAGGAGGCAGGACTGGACGCAGGCGGAGCCGGGCTGGCGGGCGGAGCCGGCGCGGCGCCCGCAGCCAGCGCGTCGAGGTCCATCCGCTGGGACGCCAACGTGCCCCGCACCGCTGGGCGCGGAGACATGGTGACGGCCAGGTCCCCTCCGAGGTCCGAACCGGGCATCGCCAAGCGCAGCCCGCGCAGCACGACGACGCCCGGCGCCGCGGTGGACACCTGCCCGTCAAGCGACACCCCATGCCAGCCAGGCAGGCGCGCGCCGGCGAGGATGCCTAGCGCCTGCAAGTCCGGCACCCGGGCCGACACCTGCATCTCTGCCGTGCCAGCCCGGGCGTCCACCGTGCCGTCGGCAGTGATCGTTGCGCCTGCCGCCTGGGCCTGCGCGGTGACCGGCACCGGGCCGGGCCGCAGCAGCGCCGCAAGGCTGCTGGCGGTGGCGGTGGCGGTGGCGGTCATCGTAACCGGCCCGCTGGCTGCCGTGCCGTCCGCCACCAGGCTGATCGGCTGATCCAGCGCCGGGGCAGACAGGGCCAGTCGGCTCAAGTGGATCGGCCCGAACTCACCCGCGGCCTGCATCGCCAGGGTGGACAGCCCGGTCGGGCCAAGCTGCGCCGACGCCCTGATGTCCCGCAGCGGCGGCAATGGACG
Source organism: uncultured Acetobacteraceae bacterium (assembly GCA_964242295.1). Taxonomy (GTDB): domain Bacteria; phylum Pseudomonadota; class Alphaproteobacteria; order Acetobacterales; family Acetobacteraceae; genus DASWOJ01. The sequence continues at coordinate 1,450 of CAXTDP010000316.1, forward strand.
GCCAGCGAGTTGGGATAGAGCAGCCAGGTCCGGCACGTCGGCGGTGAGGGCAACGGCGGTGCCCAGCGCGCCTGCCGCGTGCAGCTTGACGCCTCCGCCCGAGAGGATCAGGTCCAGGGGCCAGGCGCCATCAGCGGCAGCCAACGTGCCCGTTGTCCCTTGCACGTCCAGCGGAATTCCGTCCAAGGCCGCGGTCCCGGCAAGGCGGACGTCGCCAGGCGTTTCCGTCCGCGCCTGCAGCGCCGGAATGGTCAGCGTGTCCCGCCGCACGCCGGACAACCAGCCGAGCCGGCCATCGCGGATCTCCACGCCGTTCACGCTGAACTGCAGCCGGGCTGCGCGCGTACCCGGCGCGTTGGGGGCGGTCTCGGGGGATGGCGGGGCTGGGCGAGTGAACACCCAATTGGGCTGTCCGGCGGCGTTCCGCTCCAGCAGCACGTCGGGGCCGATCAGGGTCAGGCCGCGCACCTCCAACTGACGCCGCAGCAGCGGCCACAGTGCGACTTGGGCGTCTAGACGGTCCAGGGTCGCCATGGCTGGGCGCGACATGCCGGGCGGGTTGGCGAGTGACACGCCCTCTGCCGTCACGGTCGGCGTCAGGGACCAGCCTAGCCGTATCGGACCGGCAATCGTCAGCTCCCGCCCGGTGGCCCGGCGCACCGCCTCGATGGCTAGGGGTTTCAGCCTCTCCCCGTCGAACAGCAACACAGCGGCCGTTGCCGCCCCTGCCACCAGCAGCACGGCGAACGCCGCCAGCACCAGCACGACCCGGCGCCGCATCATCCCCGGCGCGGCGCCTTCGCTGGCCGGGCTTCGAAGCCGAGCGTCTTGAAGGTGTCCCGCATGTGCGGGGGCAGCTCTGCCTCCACCACCAGGTGCCCGCCGGCGGGGTGCGGGATGTCCAGCGCGCGGGCGTGCAGGTGCAGCTTGTCCGACAGGCCCTCGACCAACGCCGTGCCGGCGCCGTTCTGGTCGGGTTCGTGATACTTGGTGTCGCCGACGATGGGGGCGCCGAGCGCCACGCAATGCACCCGCAACTGGTGGGTGCGCCCGGTGACAGGCGACAGCTCCATCCAGGCCAGCTTCTGCCCGGCATGATCCAGCGTCGCATAGTCGGTGACGGCCCGCGCCGCTTCCTTGTCGTCCCTGGAGGCCGGTATGCTGCGCTCCCCGCGGGGGCCGGTGTAGCGCAGCAGCGGCAGGTCTATCCGCCCCTCGACCGGAACCGGACGGCCGGCGACGACGGCCCAGTAGGTCTTGCTGACGTCCCGACCGCGGAAGGCCGCCGCCAGCTTCGCCGCGGTGCCGGGCGTGCGGGCCAGCACCAGGCAGCCCGAGGTGTCGCGGTCCAGGCGGTGCACCAGGCGGGGGCGGTGCTCGCTGCCCATACGCAGGCCATCCAGCAGGCCGTCGAGATGCCGGGTGATGCCCGGCCCGCCCTGGACGGCCAGGCCGTGCGGCTTGTTCAGCACCAGGACCCAATCATCCCGGTGCAGCACCATGGCTTCCAGCTCACGGGCGATCGCAGGGTTGAACTGGTGGGTTTCGGCGGGCTTGGGCGGCGGCGCGTCGGGAAGCGGCGGCACGCGTACTGCCTGGCCCGGCTCCAGCCGGGTGCTGGTGTCGGCGCGCTTGCCGTCCACGCGTATCTGGCCGGTGCGGCACAGCTTCTGGATGGCGCCCTGGGTCACGACCGGGAAGTGGCGGCGGAACCAGCGGTCCAGGCGCAGCTCGGCCTCGTCATCGGTCACGGCACGGGTTTGCACGGGGGTCATTGCGGTCCCTGAGGGGTGTCCTGCCGGGCGGCGCGCAGCCCGGCCCAATGGTCCAGGCGCCGCCCGACCTCGCGCTCGAAGCCGCGTCCGGTGGGCTGGTAGAAGGCCTGCCGTGGCAGGCCGGGCGGGAAGTAATCCTGCCCCGAGAAGGCGTCCGGCGTATCGTGGTCGTAGGCGTAGTCCTTGCCGTAGCCGAGGTTGGCCATCAGCCGGGTCGGCGCGTTCAGGATGTGCGCAGGCGGTGGCAGGCTGCCAGTAGCGCGGGCCGCAGCCAGCGCGGCTTTCCAGCCGGCATACAAGGCGTTCGACTTGGGGGCGCTGCCCAAGTACAGGATAGCCTGGACGATGGCCAGTTCGCCCTCCGGGCTGCCGAGCCGCTCCCATGCCTCCCAGGCCGCAACCGCCTGGGTCAGCGCGTTTGGGTCTGCCAGGCCGACATCCTCCGAGGCGAAGCGGACCAGCCGGCGGGCGATATGGCTGGGGTCCTCGCCGCCGGCGACCATGCGGGCGAACCAATAAAGCGCCGCATCCGGGTCGGAGCCGCGCAGGGATTTGTGCAGGGCGGAGATGAGGTTGTAGTGCTCGTCGCGGTCCCGGTCATACAGCGCGGGACGGCGGCCGACCATCTCCGCCAAGCCGGCTGCATCCAACGGCGGGCCGTCCGGCAGGCCGAGCACCTGCTCCACCATGTTCAGCAGGTAACGCCCGTCCCCATCCGCCATCGCCCGCATCGCCGCACGGGCGTCGGGCGTAAGCGGCAGGGGGCGGCCTACGGCACCTTCGGCACGGGACAGCAATCCTTCCAGCGCCTCGTCGTCCAGCCGGCGCAGCACCAGCACCTGGCAGCGGGACAGCAGGGCGCCATTCAGGGCGAAGGACGGGTTCTCGGTCGTGGCGCCCACCAGCAGGACCGTCCCATCCTCGACTACGGGCAGGAAACCGTCCTGCTGCGCACGGTTGAAGCGGTGGACCTCGTCCACGAACAGCAGCGTGCGCTGCCCTGCCTGGCGCCGGCGCCCGGCGTCCTCGAACACCCGCTTGAGGTCGGCCACCCCGGAGAACACCGCTGACAGTGCCGTGAAGTGCAGCCCGGCCGCGGCGGCAATCAGCCGGGCAATGGTGGTCTTGCCGACACCGGGTGGTCCCCACAGGATCAGGGATGCCAGGGTGCCGCGGCCAAGCATGCGGGTCAGTGCGCCATCAAGGCCGACCAGGTGTGGCTGCCCCACTACGTCGGCCAGGCTTGCAGGGCGCAATCGCTCAGCTAGAGGCCCGGCATCGTCATCCGGAGCCGGGCTGCCAAAAAGGTCAGGTTTTTGCAGGGGACGCGGCGGCATAGCTGCTAGATGGGGCAGCAAGCAGCCCAAGTCGAGGATACAGTGACCGAACCTTGCTGCCACACCCCGACTGCTGGCTTTCTCTCCATCCGGGAGAGCATCGGGGTGAGGAGGCAGGCGCGCCGTTCGCACCGTGGCGACTGCAGGCTGTCGGCACCCGCAATTCCTTGTGTCGCAACCAACACCCTCCTCTCCCGGAGGGAAAGGGGGAGAGTTGGTGCGGGTGTTATGCCGCCTGCTGGTCCTCGTCGTCGGGCACCTCGTTGCGCGGGCCGCTATCCTGGCCCTTGGCGGCGGGGTCGCGATCAACCAGTTCGATGACGGCCATGTCGGCAGCGTCGCCATATCGCACGCCGGCCTTTAGCACGCGCGTATAGCCGCCAGCCCGGGCCTTGTAGCGATCGGCCAGGGACGAGAACAGCTTGGCCACGATACGGTCGTCCCGCAGTTGCGCATAGGCCTGGCGGCGCGCATGCAGGTCGCCACGCTTGCCCAGTGTGATCAGCTTCTCCGCCACCGGGCGAAGCTCCTTGGCCTTGGGCAGCGTCGTGGTGATCTGCTCATGCTTGATCAGCGCCACGGCCATGTTGCGGAACATGGCCAAGCGATGGCTCGACGTGACGTTTAGTTTGCGGCCGGATACACCGTGGCGCATGGCTTGTTACCCCTAGTTAAAGCTCAAAACGGCTCGTCGAGCCGCTTCGCCAAGTCCTCGATGTTCTCTGGCGGCCAGCCGGCCACGCTCATGCCCAGGGCCAGGCCCATGGCGGTCAGCACTTCCTTGATCTCGTTCAGCGACTTGCGGCCGAAGTTCGGCGTGCGCAGCATCTCCTGCTCAGTCTTCTGCACGAGGTCGCCGATGTAGACGATGTTGTCGTTCTTCAGGCAGTTCGCGCTGCGCACCGACAACTCCAACTCGTCCACCTTGCGTAGCAGGTTGCGGTTGAACGGCAGGTCGTCGTGCATCTCCTCCGAGCGGGCAAGCTGCGGCTCGTCGAAGTTGATGAAGAGCTGCAGTTGGTCCTGCAGGATGCGGGCAGCCAGGGCTACCGCATCCTCCGGCGTCACGGCACCATTGGTTTCCACCTGCAACAGCAGCTTGTCGTAGTCCGTGACCTGGCCCACACGGGTCGGCTCGACCTTGTAGGACACGCGCTTGACCGGAGAGTAGATCGCATCAATCGGGATCAGCCCAATCGGCGCATCTTCTGGACGGTTCGCGGCCGCGGGGACATAGCCTTTACCGAGGTTGACGGTAAACTCCATGCCGAGCTTCACGCCGTCATCCAGCGTGCAGATCACCAGGTCGGGATTCATCACGTCTATATCGTGGCCCGTCTGAATTTGCCCGGCTGTCACCTCGCCGGGACCAGTCGCGGTCAGGACCATGCGCTTTGGCCCCTCCCCATGCATGCGCAACGCAAACTGCTTCACGTTCAACACGATGTCCGTCACGTCCTCACGGACACCGGGAATGCTGCTGAATTCATGCAGCACGCCGTCAATCTGAACTGCCGTAACGGCTGCGCCCTGCAAGGACGACAACAGCACCCGACGCACGGCGTTGCCGAGCGTCATGCCGAAGCCGCGCTCCAGGGGCTCGGCAACAACGGTGGCAACCCGGTGCGGATCAGACCCCGGCTCGACATCGAGCTTTTCGGGCTTAATCAACGACTGCCAGTTTCTTTGGAGAACCATGGTTCACCTTCATGCAATACAGCCGGCACCACCCAGACCACGATTTCTGGGTGGTGCCGGCAAAACAGCCCGCGTCGCTTAAACCCGGCGGCGCTTGCGAGGACGACAACCGTTGTGCGGAATCGGTGTCATGTCGCGGATCGCCGTGATCGCAAATCCCACCGCCTGCAGCGCCCGCAGCGCGCTTTCACGACCGGAGCCGGGTCCGCTGACCTCGATTTCCAGCGTTTCCATCCCATGCTCGCGGGCCTTGCGGCCAGCGTCCTCGGCCGCGACCTGCGCGGCATAAGGAGTGCTCTTGCGGCTCCCCTTGAAGCCCTGCATGCCGCTGCTGGACCAAGCGATGGTGTTGCCCTGGGCGTCGGTGATCGTCACCATCGTGTTGTTGAACGTGGCAGCGACAT
>CAXTDP010000317.1:0-6661 GCA_964242295.1 uncultured Acetobacteraceae bacterium
GCTCGGTCTCGGTGGTCACGCCAGGCTGCCGTTCCGCCACCAGCTTTACCCGCCACACCAGCTTTGACACAGCTCACCCTCACCCTGTGAGCCCGAACCCTAACCCAATCGCCTCAGCCCCCAGAACTCTGCATGCTCCCTCTTGGCTGTCGCGTAGCAATCTGTCGCCGCGAACCATATGCCATGATAAAGGAACTTGTGAGAGGCTCTAGCAGCAGCGGAGGAATGATCCGTGGTAGATACGCTGGGCTGGCGGATGAAGATTGGCGTGCTGGTGCCGTCAACGAATACTTCAGTGCAGCCAGAATACGAAGCAATGCGGCCACTGGGGGTGACCAACCACGTCCGCGGCTTCCGCATTCCAAACGCTCCCACGCGGACCGACGCAGAATTTCAGCAGCAGCTTGAGAACATGCGCGCCACGATGGTGGACGCGGTGGACGAGTTGCTGACGATGGAGCCGGGTCACATCATACTCGCGACCGCAGCCGAGTCCGCGGGTGGCGTGTCTGGCGCCGAGCGGCTGCGTAAGTCCTTACTGGCCAAAAGTGGAGGCCGTGTCGGCGTGACGCTGGGCGCCGACGCGATCCAGGCTGCTTTGCATCGGTTTGGCCACATCCGGCGCGTTGCGGTCATCACGCCCTACATGCCGGTGGGTGACGAACAGGCGGGGCGTTTCTTCGCGGATTGTGGCTTCGAAGTGATGCGCATCCAGGGATTGAGGTGCGGCAGCCCAGCTCTGATCGCACATGTGACCGAGAACGAGCTCCGCGACGTGATCGTGGCGCTAGACGGTCCCGATGTGGATGCGATTGTCCAGGTTGGCACCAACCTGCCGGCGGCCAGGGTTGCTGGGCTAGCCGAGTTCTGGTTGGGCAAACCGGTTGTGGCGCTCAATACGGCGACTTACTGGCATGCACTCCGCGAGAATGGCATCCAGGACAAAGTGCAAGGCTTTGGGCGCCTTCTTTCAGAGTTCTGACGAGGGTTGAAGCTAATCCCGCCCTCAACCACAGTAGCCTGTCACACTCGCCCTCAGGCGCTGGTTGATCACCTCCGTTGCGATGGCTTGCCCGAACATCCAGCTCGGCCGTCGCATCCGGTCAGACATCGGTACGGCTGGCAGTCGGCACCAAGGTCGGCTCGGCGCGTCCGTCAGCGGCGTGCTCCGCGCCGCTTGTCAGGTCGGGACTGCCCTACCGTCCCCGGCGCCGTCCGACCCTCAACCTCACCACCAGGGACAGAGCCGCCCGGGCGCCCCTCCGACGTCAGGCCCAACAATTGCTCGAACAGGTCAGGTGCATCCCCACTGCAGACGCACAGGGCGCGAGCGGTTCCGGAGCCTGCGTTCAGGTAGGCGTGCCCCATCCTGCTGTCGAGGTAGATGCCGTCCCCGGGATCCAGGAGCGCCGTGGCATAGAACTCCGTGTGAACCGCCACGCAACCCTCCAGCACATGGAAGAACTCCTCCCCGGCGTGGCGCATCAGCGGGCCGAACTGGTCGAGCGTGCGGGCCGTGACCTCGGCCACGATCGGCACCATACGCTTGCCGAGCAGGTCGGTGCATTGGTACAGGTAGCTGTAGAACTCCGTCTGGACGAGTTGGCCTTCCCTCGCACGTGCGATGCTGCGCCGCGCCGTGCCAAGGGGGGCGGCCGGGGCAGCGCTGCCCGGCGAATGGAACAGCTCGGCAATCTCCATCTCCAACCCGACGCTGAGTTGCAGCAGCTTGTCGTAGGTCAGCGACATCTGCTGGTTCTCCACCTTCGACAAGGTGGACAGGGCGATGCCGGTGCGGGCGGCCACAGCCTTCAGCGTCAGCCCACGAGCCAGCCGTGCCGCCCTGAGACATGCTCCCAGAATGGGCTTGGAACAGGCGTCGGCAGGTTGGGCGTCCATGATCCATCTCCTCTGCTACCATCATGCCATTGCCGCGGCGATGGTGCGAGAATTTAGCGGATGCGCCAAACGCTTATCGTGTTCTGAAAAACGCCCTTGCGCCTCGGTGGGCAAACCGGGCAGGCTCGTACAACAGGACGGGGCAGGCCATGGACACATTCGATGTCGTCGTCGTCGGTGCTGGGATCGCAGGCGCCTCCGCGGCCTACGAGATGGCTGCGGACCGGTCCGTGCTGATCCTGGAGCAGGAGGCGCACCCGGGCCACCACACCACCGGGCGCTCCGCCGCGCTATTCTCGGAGACCTACGGCAACGCCGCCATCCGGGCGCTGACCGCCGGCAGCCGCCGCTTATACGAGCAGCCGCCTGCAAGCTTTGCCACTCCGCTGCTGTCGCCGCGCGGGGTCATTCTGGTCGCGCGGCCCGACCAGGCGGCGCGGCTGCAACGGTGGGTGGCATCGGTCGTGTCGGCCGCGTCCGCCATGACGGCGGCCGAGGTGCTGGCGCGGGTGCCGCTGCTGCGCCCGGATTACGTCGGTGCCGGGGCATTCGAGCCCGGCGCGATGGATATCGACGTCCATGCGCTACACGACGGCTATCTCCGCGGCGCCAAGGCACGGGGAGCCGCACTCGTCACCGGCACCAGACTTGCCGCCCTGACGCGGAGCGGGGCGGGCTGGACGGTCCGCAGCGGCGCAGGGACCTGGACGGCCGGCACGGTGGTGAATGCCGCCGGGGCCTGGGCGGACGAGGTGGCGGCCCTGGCCGGGGCGGCGCCGTGCGGGTTGCAGCCGATGCGCCGGACCGCCCTGACGGTGGACCTGCCGGACGGCATGGACGCCATGGGCTGGCCCGTCGTGATCGACGCGGACGAGAGGTTCTACTTCAAGCCGGAAGGCGGGCGCCTGCTGCTGTCGCCGGCGGATGAGACGCCGATGCCGCCGTGCGACGTGAAACCGGACGAGCTGGACATCGCCGTCTGCGTGGACCGGGTGCAGCGCGCCGCCGACCTGCCGGTCTGCCGCGTCGTGCGGGCTTGGGCGGGCTTGCGCAGCTTTGTCGCCGACCGCACGCCGGTCGTGGGTTTCGATCCCTGCGTGCCCGGCTTCTTCTGGTTGGCGGGGCAGGGCGGCTACGGCATCCAGACCGCACCGGCGATGGGCCGACTCGCTGCGGCGCTGCTGGCCCGGCTCGGGACTCCTCCAGATCTCGCAGAGTGGGGCGTGGACGCCGCCGCGCTGGCGCCGGGTCGCCCGGGTGCGCGTGCCCATCAGGAGCAAGCGGCATGAAGGTGTTCATGGCGACCTTGGCGACAGAGACCAACACCTTCTCGCCCATTCCCACGGGCATGGAGGCATTCACCACCGGGCGAGAGTGGTTCCGCCACGACGCCAGCCGCCAGCCCGCGACCATCGGCAACATCCCCCCTGATCGCCTGGCGGCGGCTCGGCGAAGCCGACGGCCATGAAGTCGTGGAAAGCCTGTGCACCTTCGCCCAGCCCGCCGGGTCCACGCTGCGGCACGTCTACGAGCACCTGCGCGACACCGTCCTGGACGACCTGCGCGCCGCCCTGCCGGTGGACGTGGTGCTGCTGTTCATGCACGGCGCCATGGTCGCGCACGGCTACGACGACTGCGAGGGCGACATGCTGGCCCGGGTGCGCGAGGTCGCCGGCCCAGTCTGCAAGATCGGCATTGAGCTGGACCTGCACTGCCACCTGACGGAGTTGATGCGGACCAGCGCCGACGCCATCGTAACCTTCAAGGAGTATCCGCACACCGACATCGGCGACCGGGCACCGGAGCTGTATCGCATCTGCACGGATGCCGCCGCCGGGCGGGTGTGCCCGGTGATGGCCCTCTATGATTGCCGCATGGTGTCCACCTTCCGCCCAACGATCCAGCCGGTGCGCAGCTTCGTGGACCGTATGACGGCGATGGAGGGGCGGGATGGCATCCTGTCCGTATCGTTCGGGCACGGCTTCCCCTGGGCGGACGTGGCCGACGTGGGCGCGAAGATCCTGTTCATCGCCGACGGCGACATGGCCCTCGCGGAGTCGACATCGGCGCGCCTGGGCCGGGAGCTATGGGACATGCGGGATGTAGCGGCAGCCAAGTTGGTGGGCATGGACGCCGGGTTGGACGCGGTGCTGGACACCGTGCCAGTGGGCGGCGGACCAGTGGTGTTGGCCGATGCGTCCGACAACGCCGGTGGCGGCGCGCCGTCCGACAGCACATTCCTGCTGCGCCGCGTGCTGGACCGCGGCATGTCCAGCATCGTGATCGGCTGCTTCTGGGACTCGCAGGCCGTGGCGTTCTGCATGGAGGCCGGGGAAGGGGCGACGTTCCCCTTACGGGTCGGCGGCAGGTGCGGCCCGGCGTCCGGCGACCCCGCCGACCTCATGGCAACTGTCCGCAAGCTGCTGCCAGAGCATTCTCAGGCCGGCCTCAGCGGCGGGCGTTCAAGCCTCGGCGCGTCGGCCTGGGTGTCGGCCGGCGGTGTGGATCTGGTGCTGGTCAGCAAGCGCCAACAAACCTTTGCGCCGGATGCGTTAACCGGGCTGGGCCTGACCCTGCACGACAAGGCCGCGGTCGTCGTGAAGTCGTCGCAGCACTTCCAGGCAGCCTTCGCACCCATCGCGCGTGCGGTCCATTATGTGCCCAGCCCGGGGGCGCTAAGCTTCGACTATGCGGACCTGCCCTACACCAAGCGCACGGTCCCGTTCTGGCCGCGCGCTAGCGATCCATTCGGGGAGCTTGGGGAATGACGGTGCCGACCATCTCACGCCGGGGCATGCTGGCCGCAGGCGGGGCGGCGCTGGCTCGGCCCGCGCTAGCCCAGGGGGCTGCCAACACGCTGCGCTTCATCCCGTCCGGCGCGCTGTCTTCGCTGGACCCTATCTGGACCACCGCCTACGTCGTTCGCAACCACGGCTACATGGTATTCGATACTCTGTATGCGACGGATAGCGGCTTCCAGGTGCATCCGCAGATGGCGGAGGGCCATGAGGTCACCGGTGGTGGCCTCACGTGGACCATACGGCTGCGCGACGGCCTGCGTTTCCACGACGGCGCGTCGGTGCTGGCCCGGGACTGCGTAGCCAGCATCCGGCGCTGGGCCGCGCGGGACGGGTTCGGCCAGTCGCTGATGGCGCAGACGGAGGAACTGGCGGCGCTGGACGACCGCCGCCTGCGCTTCCGGCTCAAGACGCCGTTCCCGTTGCTCACGGAGGCGCTGGGCAAGCTGTCCAGCCCCGTGCCGTTTATGATGCCCGAGCGCCTGGCGGGAACCGATCCCACGCAGCAGATCAAGGAGGCCGTCGGCTCCGGCCCATTCCGGTTCCTCGCCGACGACTTCCGGCCCGGCACCAGCGCGGCCTGGACGCGCTTCGATGCCTACCTGCCCCGCAATGAGCTACCGGATGGCGCCGCGGGCGGCAAGGCCGTGTGGATCAGCCGGGTGGAGTGGCAGTCCATCCCCGACCCCGCGACGGCGATAGCGGCGATGCAGGCCGGGGAGATGGATTGGTTGGAGGCGCCGTCGCCCGACCTGCTGTCCCTGGCCGCAGGACGCGCGGACCTGACCGTGTCCACGCTGGACAAGAACGGGACCTACGTGCTGTTGCGCTTCAACGCCCTGCACCCGCCGTTCGACGACGTCGCGGTCCGCCGGGCAGTGCTCCATGCGGTGCGCCAGGACGACTACATGCAGGCGATGGTCGGCCCCGGCCGCTACCGCGAGTGCAAGGCGTTTTTCCCGTGCGGCACCCCGTTGTCCACCGGCGCCGGGTCAGAGGCGATGGACGAGCGGCTGGACGCAGCGCGTGCCATGCTGAAGGCAAGCGGCTATGACGGGCGCAAGGTCGTCATCATCTCGCCCAGCGACCAGCCCATGCTGCCCGCCCTGGGTGACGTAACCACCGACCTGCTGAAGCGGCTCGGCATGGCGGTCGAGCTCGTGGTGACGGATTGGGGCACCGTGCTGTCGCGGCGCGCCTCGCAGAAGCCGCCGTCCGAGGGCGGCTGGAACATCTTCCACACCACGGCGGTCTCGTCGGAGTTCATCAGCCCGGCATCCCATCTGGCGCTCCGCGGCAATGGGCGCGCCGCATGGCCAGGCTGGCCCACCGACCCGGAGATGGAGGCGTTGCGGACCCGCTGGTTCGCGGCTGCTGACCCGGCGGCGCAACGCACTGTCGCTGCCGACATGGAGCGCCGGGCGTTCGACCAGGTGCCCTACGTGCCGCTTGGGCAAATCCAGCAGCCCACGCTGTTCCGCACCGCGGTGCGGGACATCGTGCCGGCCAGCGTGCCCTTCTTCTGGAACCTCCGTAAGGGCTGACACGAGGTCACCTCGGTCCGGACTAAACCAGATTTCAACTTGCGATATTGGCGCGTATCGCAAGTTGACCTGTGAGCAAGCGTGGTGCAGGGATCATACGGTGGCTCTGAGGCGCTGAGTGACGTAAGGAACCGTCCTTCCCAACTCCGGATGCCCATCTTGCCTTTCAAGCTTAACCAGGACCGCCGTGGTCACATCCCGCGCCAGCGGCACAGGATGACGAACTGGCCAGCCTACGAGGCGTGGTTCAGACTCCGGCCTTTTTGGATTATACCAACGGCCATCCGCTTTGACCGTTTTTTCGCCTACACCACGCCTCGGAACGTGCCAGCAAGAACGGTCAAAGCGGAGGGCCGTTGGTATTACACAAGGCGCGCGGAAACCGCCGGCCTGTGAGGATCGGATATCCGTGGGAAGGGT
>CAXTDP010000318.1:0-6644 GCA_964242295.1 uncultured Acetobacteraceae bacterium
GGAGCATTTTTGGATGAGGCAACACGACCGGCCATCAATGCTGTCGCGCTACAGACGCTGCTCCGCCGCCAGCAGGTAGCAGTAGGTCGACGCCGCATCGACGCCCGCCAGCACGGGCGTGGCACCTTGGAAGACCTCGTCGTGCAAGCCCACCCGAATGCCGGACACGTCCTGGTCGTGGTTGACCGCGCTCGCCTCCCGCGTGGCCGCGTGGAGCACGTCGTGGATGCAGCCGACACTGATCGACGCACCAAGCAGGTCGCGCAGGAACTCCACTATGCCACGATAAGAGCCGCGGCAGATCAACGTCAGCCCGACGATCACCTGGCGCAGCCATGCCTTGGCCAACGCCAGCTCGAACAGCACCTTGTCGTCCGGCACGGCAGGCGAGAAGGCATCAGCCAACGCAGCGCGAGCTTTGTGCGTCTGCTGGTAGATGAACTTGCGGCTGACACCGTGCCGGGCCGCCAGGTCGCTGACCGTATCCGCATGCGCCAGCACCTAAATGGCCAAGTCCTTGCGGTCACTCCCGGGCAGCCGCGCCGCTGCGCCAGCACATCGATCCATCTCGCACCACACCTGAAAACGTCAGGGTGCCATCATCCATCCTGGAAGCGTCAACCCGGCCCTGCCAAGCTCCACGTGTAACCCGGCTTTGAACCACGCCAAAAAGTCCACCAAACTTCGACGTAAAGTCGGGGGATGGACGCGGACGACCTCGATCAACTACCCAACGGACAACCAGCCTAATTGGACTCGGAGCTTTGTGAGTGCCCCACGCCGCGATGAATTACATGTCCCTCAGGTTCATACTTGCAAGAGCTTGTCGATCTCTCGCAACAGGTCCTCCGCCCGAAACGGCTTCGCCAGCATCCCGTTAGCCCCAAGCGCCTCTGCCATATCTAAGAAGTGAGGGACGGCGATGCTACCTTCGAGGGCGGTCGAACCACCGGAAATGGCCAGGATCAATGCCGAAGGGTGCTCCCGCCGCAAGTCGCGGATTGTCTCGATCCCCTCCTTGTTCGGCATAAAGAGGTCGGTAATGACGATGTGCGGACGGTCGGCCCGAAACAATTTGATGCCCTCGAAACCGTCTTTTGCCTCAGCCACCTCATGTCCAGCCCTAATCAACATGCGCCTGATTGTTCTCCGCATTCCGATGTCATCGTCGATGACCAAGATCTTCGCCATTTCACCATTCCCAGTTTTGACCTGCGCTCGTCAGCCTCGCAGCACCCGGCGCAGCAATGTCGCCAGTTCCGTCAAGCGATACGGCTTGCTGATGAGGTGCAGTGGGACGCCTTGAGCATCGGCCAAGTCGTCGAACGTTCTTCCCGCAAAGCCCGAGGTGAGCGCCACCTTGACCGTTGGCCACCGCTCAAGCACCTGGCGGGCTAACGCGATCCCATTTAGCGGGCCAGGCATTACGACATCGGTGAACAGCAAATCGATTTTTCTGCGTTCAAGGATCGCCAATGCAGCTACCGGCCCGTCCGCTTCGATTGGGTTGTACCCTAATTCACTCAACTGACGCATGACGACCTGCCGCAGTTTTGGACTGTCTTCGACCGCCAGCACACTCTCGCCGGCACCGTGCACCGACAGGACAGATCGCGTCATGGCGGCTGGCCCGGTTTCGTCTGCCGCACGCGGCAGATAGAGTCGAAACGTCGTGCCTACGCCGGGCTCACTATAGACGCTAATGTGACCACCCGATTGCTTGATGAAGCCGAATACCATGCTGAGGCCGAGACCGGTGCCCTTGCCCGGATCCTTGGTGGTGTAGAACGGCTCGAAGACGTGCTGCACAACCTCTGGGGTCATGCCGGTGCCGGTGTCACTCACCTCGATCGCGGCATAATCGCCCGCTGTGGTCTCGACGTTGAGAGCGGCATACTCGGCATCAAGATACTGGTTGGCTGTGGTGATTGACAGTCGCCCTCCATTCGGCATCGCGTCCCGCGCGTTGGTGGCGAGATTGGTGAGACTGGCTTGTAGCTGTACTGAGTCAGCAATGATGGGCCAGAGATCGTTGGAGAGATCGAGGACAATTTCTATATTCTCTCCGAGCGTTCGCCGCAGTAGCCGAACGATGCCGGAAATCAGGTCGTTCGGCACAATGCGCTCGGGCCGCAGTGTCTGCTTGCGGGCAAAGGCGAGCAGCCGACTGTTTAACTCGGCACTGCTGACCGCCGCGCTGATCGCCTCCTCCACGAGTTCCGCGACCTCGGGATTGTCTTTGACCAGCGGCACGATCAGATCGAGACTGCCGATGATGACACCCAGCATGTTGTTCGAGTCGTGCGCCATTCCGCCACTCAGATTGCTGACGGCTTCCATCTTCTGCGACTGCCGAAGCTGCGCCTCGGCTTGGCGCAGAGCTTTGGCCTGCTCCCGTTCGGCCGTGACGTCCCGCCCGACAGCGTTGATGAGGCCATCGCCCGGAACCGCCATCCAGGCGATCCAGCGATAACTGCCGTCCTTGTGCCGGTAGCGGTTGTCAAAGCGTCGGAGTGTCGACCCTTCCGCAAGGGTCCGAGCCGCGTAAGCACTTCTGTCAAGATCCTCGGGATGGATCAGCTCGGACAAGTTGCAGCCGACCAACTCTGGTCCTGTCCACCCAAGCGTGATGGCCCAAGCCGGGTTGACGGCCATGATGATCCCATCGAACTGGGCCACGACCATGATGTCGGTCGAGAGCTGCCACAGGCGATTGCGATCCGCGGTCTGTGCGGCGACGCGTTGCTCGAGGTTTGCGTTGATGTGCCGCAGTTCGGTTTCGAGCCGCCTGCGCTCGGTGATGTCGCGGGAAACCGACAGCAGCTTCACTGGCTGTCCGTCCGCGCCCAGGATGGGCGTGACCTGCACATCCCAATACCGCGGCGTGCCCGCCATTGTTTGGGCAGGCCCCTGGAAGTGCCCGGTTCTGCCGGCCTTTGCCGCCGCCACCGCGGCTCTGGCATCCGCATTTCCTTCGTCCTGCCAAAAGTCTGGCCACGAGCAGCCACGGATGGCGTTGAAGTCGCTGACTTCCATCACGCGCTGGCCGCCCTCGCTCATGAAGACGAGCTTGGCGTCGAGGTCGAGCACCTTGATGCAGTCGGCCGACGATGCCAGGACGCTGCGCAGGAACTCGGCGTCAGCCTGCTGCGCCGCCGTGGCCTGCAACTGATCTGTGCGGTCCCGCAGGATCTTGAGGAAGCCGAGATGCGCACCGTCGTCATCCCGTAGCAGCACCATCTCGCTGCTGGCCCAGAAACGCGAGCTGTCCTTCCTCAGATGCCAGCGCTCATCGCTGGCCCGCCCGGTTTCCGAGGCAAGCCGCATTTCGGTGGCTGGGCCGTTCTCTACTTGGTCCTCGGGCGTGAAGACGCGATCGGCAAGCTCACCCCGCATTTCCGCAGCCGACCAGCCCAGGATGCGCTCGGCGCCCGTGTTCCAGTCCGTAACCCGGCCATCGCAATCGGTCGCAATGATGGCGAACTCGACCGCACTGTTGATGATCGCCCGATGGCAACGCGCCTCGCTGGGAGTGTGATCCGTCATGCTGGTCTTGGAGCCGGCGCTTGCGCCGGTGCGGCGGTGGGTTGTGGTGAACGTATCGTTCTGCCGAGAAGCCTCTCCCCATCCGCCCTGAGCGCACCGTTGGGGTCCACGTGGCGGTAAAGCGTTTGCCGGCTGACGCCCAGCTCGGCGCACAGCTCGCCGACCTTGGTGCCGGGCTGACCCATGGCGGCCTGAGCAAGGCGGAGCTTGGCCGCCGTCATTTTGAACGGCCGCCCGCCGTTGCGGCCGCGGGCACGGGCGGATGCCAGGCCCGCGCGGGTGCGCTCAACGATCAGCTCGTGCTCGAACTCGGCCAGCGCTGCGAAGATGCCGAACACCAGGCGGCCGTTCGCGGTCGTAGTGTCCAGGTTGGCGCCCTGGCCGGCCAGCACCTTCAAGCCGACACCGCGGCCTGTGAGGTCGTGCACGAGGTTGACCAGGTGGCGCAGGTCTCGGCCGAGCCGGTCCAGCTTCCAGGCGACCAGCGTGTCATCCTTGCGCAGAGCCTTCAAGCACGCCTCCAGCCCGGGCCGGTCGTCACGCTTGCCCGAAGCATGGTCCTCGTAGAGCCGGTTGTTGGGGATGCCGGCGTCGAGCAAGGCGTCGCGCTGTAGGTCGAGCACCTGGCTTCCGTCCGCTTTCGACACGCGCATGTAGCCGATCAGCATGGGCGTGAGGTGCTCCATAAACGGACGAATAGGCGACGGCCGGCCAAAGCCGGCCGCCTGCCACTTACGATGTCACGTAAGTCGTGTCGCTGTCTATGCTCCCTGAACTCTTTTGTTCCATGATTGCGTGACGGTCGTCCCCGTCGCGGGCCCCTGTCCCTCCCCGGTAGGCCATACGCCTGAGCGACACGCGAAGCTCCTTCAGCTGTGGATCGGCGTTCGCCTATGACCCCACCTAATTTGGCGCTCAACATCTTAAAACTAATAAGTTAACTGGACGAATGCAGGGGTTGCGACCGGCGCCAGTGGTGACCCCCCGTGCACCGGAATTTATATATTGAAGCAGTAACTTGCAGCGCCTGATGACGGGGTCACAGTCGTGCGCCGGTCCACAGTGGGCTTCCAGGATAAGGTCAGAGGCAGGTATCTTACGTCAGCCCATCCGGCGCTGCCACAGGCCACCGCCATGCAACATGCTGGCCGCTGTATGAAGATCACGCACAGATCCTTGCCAAAATCCAAGCTGGGCTAGCTTCGCAACGCCCGCCGCATGATTTTGCCGGTCGGGGTCTTGGGCAGCTCCTCTACGATCTCGACGAGGTGGGGGTATTTGTAGGCCGCCATACGCTCGCGGCAGAAGGCGGTCAGCTCGGATGGCTCCACCGTGTGCCCCGACTTCAGGCTTACCACCGCCTTCACCGTTTCGCCGCGGTAGTCGTCCGGGATGCCGACCACCGCCGCCTCGCGCACCGCCGGGTGCATGTAGAGCACGTCCTCCACGTCGCGTGGCCATACCTTGTAGCCGGAGGCGTTGATCATGTCTTTCTTGCGGTCGATCAGGAATACCCAGCCGTCCGCGTCCACGAAACCCACGTCACCGGAGCGGAACCCGTCCGCGCACAGCGCGGCCTTTGTCTCCTCCGGCTTGTTCCAATAGCCGCTAGTCAGGCTCGGGGAGGTGAAGATGAATTCCCCTATTTGGCCGGGCGGGGCCGGGCTGCCGTCATCCGCCAGGACCGTAATCGTCAGTCCCGGCATGGCTTTGCCGATGGACACCGCCTTGCTGGCCGGGTCCACGCGGGACGGCTCGTCTGGGGGCGTGGTGATCACTGGCGCGTTCGTCTCGGTCATGCCGAAGCCGTTGCGGATCAGCTTGCCGAACCGTGCGGCGAATTGATCAACAACGCTGGCAGGCACGGGCGCGCCGCCGGAGTACACCAGGCGGATGGGGTCAAAGCTGCTTGGCTTGGCATCCCGGTGGTTCATCATCGCGACGTAGGCCGTGATGGCACCGACGGCAAAGCTGGGCCGGTGCTCGCCAATCGCGTCCAGCATCACGCCAGGCTCAAACCGGTAGGATAAGATTAGCGGCGCCGCTAGCGCGAAGGCGCTCAGCACCTGGCACACAAGTCCAGTGATGTGGAACAGCGGCGCCAGTCCGAGGATCAGCTCGCCAGGGTGCAACTCCAGGACGCTGCACATGGCATTGGCGGAGTGCATGGCCGCCCGGTGCGTGTTGACCGCGCCTTTCGGGGCGCCCGTGGTCCCGGAGGTGTACACGATGAAAGCTACATCGTCCGGCGCTTCCGGATGGGCCGCGAAGGATGTGGCAGCACCGGCAACGGTGGAGAGATCAGTCGTTCCCGGCATCGCAATGTGTGTGTCGGAAGCCGGCGGGAACAGCCGGGGGTCGTTGCGGGCCTGCCAGTCGCGCGCCGAGGAAGTGACGATGATGGCCGGTTTCTCGGGCATGGCATGGACCACATCGCGGTATAGCGTGTCCTGGCACAGCATTGCTGCCGGGGTGCAATCGGCGAACAGCATGGTCAGCTCGCGCTCACGGTTCATTGGATTGACCGGCACTGGAATGGCCTTCAACTTCCAGCCAGCCACCAGGCCAATGACGAACCCCGGCGTGTTCTGCATATACAGGGCCAGGCGGTCGCCCGGACGCACTCCGTCCCGATGCAGCCGGCTGGCGAGAGCATCGCTTGCAGCATCGAGGGCGCCGTAGCTGATTGAGGCATCGAAGTAGGTCAGCGCCACCCGGTCCGGGCTGGCCGCCGCGGCGCGGAACGCCGTCAATCCGTGCGTGAATGGGAGCGCTTTGGCTGGTAGCGTGATGTCCATTCACGTGTCCCCCTGCTCGCGTGTCCAATGGCGACCGTTGGTTTGTCCGTGGCCAACCTCGTTGTCCACGGTATGTCGCCTTGTGCCCGGCCTAGTCAAAGCGCCGCGTCAAGCTATGCGTAGGCCCCGCCAGCCGCAATTCTAGCATTGTCAGGCTGATGACTGAGACGGTGCCGAAGCTTTACGGCTGATCAGGTCCGAAAGCATGCAAAATCGGGCGTGGTTCAGAGCTGGGTTACACGAGAGGCTCTTATTGGGTTCCGGGGTGGTGGGGTCGGGACTGCAGCGCGGGGCTAAGGA
>CAXTDP010000319.1:0-6624 GCA_964242295.1 uncultured Acetobacteraceae bacterium
CCATCTCGGCTGCGAGCACGGGGTATGCGGCGCCTGCACCGTGCGGCTGGACGGCACCATCGTCCGCGGCTGCCTGGTGCTGGCGGTGCAGGCGGATGGCGGCACCGTGGAAACCATCGAAGGCGTGTCCGACACCGGCGAGATCGCCGACCTGCAGGCCGGGTTCGCCGCCGTGAACGCGCTGCAGTGCGGCTATTGCACGCCGGGGATGCTGCTGACGGCGCAGGACCTGCTGCTGCGGGCGCCGGGCACGGTGCCGGACCGGGCGGCAATCCGCGAGCACCTGTCCGGCAACTACTGCCGCTGCACCGGCTACCAGTCCATCGTGGATGCGGTCGAGGCCGTGGCGTCGGCACGGGCCGCCAGGCCATGAGCGGGCTGTCGCCGCTCGACCGGCCCAACGGCTACATCGGCCGCGCCGTGCCGCGCCCGAACCTCGGCCGGCTGATGCAGGGCCGGGCGGGCTTCGTCAGCGACTTGCAGTTGCCGCGTATGCTGCATGCGGCCTTCCTGCGCTCCCCGCACGCCCATGCCGACATCCTGTCGGTGGACGTATCGGCCGCCCGCGCAGTGCCCGGCGTCGCGGCGGTGCTGACCGCGCCTGACCTGCTGGCGCACTGCCAGCCCTGGGTCGGCACGCTGACCCACCTGGCTGGGCTGCGCTCCGCCCCGCAATCGCCCCTGGCGGTCGGCCGGGTGCGCTGGCAGGGCGAGGCCGTGGCGATGGTCGTAGCCTCCAGCCGCGCCGTGGCGGAGGACGCGGCCGAGCGCATTTTCGTGGACTACGCCCCCCTGCCCGCCGTCGTGGACCCGGCCGCCGCGCTCGACCCGGCCTCCCCCGTCATCCACCCGGAGCTGGGCGGCAACCTGGCCTGGGAACGGCGCATAGACGCCGGGCAAGTGGACGCCGCGCTGGCCGGGGCGGACGAAGTGGTGGAAGCGACGTTCCGCTTCGCCCGCCACACCGGCGTGCCGCTGGAGGCCCGATCCATCGTCGCCGACTGGAACGAGGGCGAGGCGCGGCTCACGGTCTATCAGGGCACCCAGGCGCCGCACATGATGCAGAACCTGCTGGCCCGGCATCTCGGGCTGGAGGAATCGCAGGTCCGCGTGGTGTGCCGGGACGTCGGAGGGTCGTTCGGCATCAAGATACACGTCTACGGCGACGACATGGCCACCGCCGCCGCCAGCCGCCTGCTGCGCCGCCCCGTCAAGTTCGTCGCCGACCGGCTGGAAAGTTTTGTGAGTGACATCCACGCCCGCGGGCATGAAGTGCATGGGCGCATCGGCGTGATGCGGGACGGCACGATCACCGCGTTTATCATGGACGACCTGACAGGCATCGGGCCGTACTCCGCCTATCCCCGCACCTCCGCCGTGGAGGCGAACCAGGTGCTGAACCTGGTGGGCGGCCCCTACGCCTGCCCCAACTACCGCGGGCACAGCCGGGTGGTGTTCCAGAACAAGGCGATGATGTCGCAGTATCGCGCGGTGGGCCATCCCATCGCGACCGGCGTGACCGAGGGCCTGGTGGATCTCGCGGCCCGGCGCATCGGCATGGACCCTGTAGTGATCCGCCGCCGCAACCTGCTGCCCGACGACGCCTACCCCTGCACATCCGCCGCCGGGATGCGCTTCGAATCGCTCTCCCACCATGCGAGCCTCGACAAGCTGCTGGCGATGATCGGCTACGACGCGCTGCGGGCGGAACAGGCGGCGCTGCGGCGGCAGGGCATCCACCGCGGCCTGGGCCTTGCCAGCTTCATCGAGATCACCAACCCCGGACCTGGTTTCTACGGCGTGGGCGGCGCCCGCATCTCGGCGCAGGACGGCGCCACCGTGCGGCTGGACGCGGCGGGAAGCGTCGTCGTCCAGGCCAGCGTGACCGAGCAGGGCCAGGGCACCGAAGCCGTGCTGACCCAGGTGGTGGCGGAGGCGTTCGGCATCTCGCCGGGCCGTATCCGGGTGCAGTTGGGCGACACCGACGTGACGCCCTATGGGGGCGGCACCTGGGCATCCCGCGGCGCCGGCATTGGCGGCGAGGCGGCGTGGCAGGCCGGGCGCGCCCTGCGCGGCAACGTGCTGGCCCTCGCCGGCAGCATCCTGCAGGCTGATCCGGCGGCGCTGGACCTGCGCGACGGCGCGGTGGTGGACGCGGCCGACGGACGCCTGCGCATGGAACTGGCGGAGTTGGCCCGCATCGCCTACTTCCGCCCCGACACCCTGCCGCCTGGCGTGCAGGCCGAGCTGATCGCCACCCGCCACTGGGTCCCGCGCGACTATCCCTTCGCCTTTACCAACGGCATCCAGGCGTCGTGGCTGGAGGTGGACGTGGAAACCGGCTTCATCACCCTGCTGAAGCACTGGGTGGTGGAGGATTGCGGCACCGTGCTGAACCCGATGCTGGTGGACGAGCAAGTACGCGGCGGCGTGGTGCAAGGGCTAGGCGCGGCGCTGTTCGAGGAATGCTGCTACGACGACCAGGGCCAGATGCAGAACGCGACGATGGCGGACTACCTCGTGCCGATGGCGGGGGAGATGCCGGACATCACCGTGGCGCACGTGTGCTCGCCGACGGCGGAGGGAGCGCTGGGGGCGAAGGGCGCCGGCGAAGCCGGAACGGCGGGGGCGGCGGCCTGCGTGATGAACGCGGTCAACGATGCGCTGGCGCCGTTCGGGGTGGTCATCACGGAGGTGCCGCTGACGCCGGATCGGGTTTTGGCGGCTTTGGTGGGGAAAGTATAGGCTGCACCGCCGCAGCACACCGGCCATCCCATGTTTCGATTTTTTCACAAACCGTTGCTTCTACGCCCCGACTTTCCAACAGGGGTGTTATCATCAGGAGCCGCGCACAGCGTGGCAATCTCCGGGCTGGCCGGGTTGCGTCCACCGCCCTGGATTGCCGCGTCCCTCGTTCCTCGCACTGACGGGTCAAAGCCGGGATCCGCGCATAGAAACGCGATCTTTTGCGCGGCCTTGGCGTTTACGGCATCCTCCAAAATCTTTGCAGCCCATAGCCGCCGGACTGGACGTTCAGCTCGACACCTGGAGTGGTCCTGACAAAGATTGTGCAGGGCTGTGCCCAAACGAACGGGACATTCCACCTCCGGTCCTGTATACAATGCCGGTCATGGCCAACAAGCTCTTGGGGAGCAGAGACATGGCGTCCATCACTGAGGCGGCTGCGGCGTTCTTCGCTGCATGCGAGACGGGCAAGGGTTGGGCGGGGTGCAGCGCCTACTGTCAGCCTAATGCGACCTTCAGCGCGCAGGCCGAGCCGCTGGCGGACGTGAAGACGCTTGAGCAGTATACGAACTGGATGCAGGGCCTGCTGACAGTCCTGACCGACGGCAGCTATGAATTGAAGGCGTTCGGCACCGATGCCGAGCGGAACAGCGTCACCGCCTACGGTGTTTTCACCGGCACTCATCTCGCCGGCGGCCCTCGCCCGCCAACCGGCAAGACCACGAAAACCGACTACGTTTACGTGATGCAATTCGAGGGTGAGAAGATTGCGCATATGACGAAGATTTGGCATTCCGGCTTGGCATTGAAAGAACTTGGCTGGGCATAAGTTTATGGGTACGTGTAGCATACGTCATAACGGGCGTTCAACGTCGTCCCTTTCCTAAGAAGGACCACGCCGAAGCCATCAACGGCGGCTCATTCGCCGTCGTCCAACTCGCCCGCAACAATGGCATCAAGCCACGCCGCGTGCTTTGCAACTCGTCATCCGGTCCGGCCGGGTCATTGTGTATTCGGAATGTCCGCCCTCCCAACGGCGGCCGGCACGGTCGTCCCTGCCCTACCCGGCAGCCAGCCGCGCCACGACCCTTTCAGCACCAGCGGATCATGCCCCGAAACACGACAGGCCCAGGTACGGACAGCAAGCGGTTGCCCGGCCCGCCCGCGGCAGTAGGCCGGGCCAGGCGAGAGCCCCCGGCTAGTTCAGCGCCTGGGGACGCCCTTCTTCCAGGAACAGCGCGACCTCATTGATGAACTGCATCCGGTTCTTCTCCAGCATCACCGTATGCGTCCCCTCGCCCAGCTCGACCCACCGCTTGTAGGGCGCGTTCTTCAGCTCGGCGAAATAGGCGGCGGTCTGGTAGCTCGGCAGGTCGGCGTCCCATTCCGCATGGATCAACAGGGTGGGCACCCGGATGTCGGACGGCTGATACAGCGGCTTCCCAGCCATCCAGTAGTCGCGGCTGTCCTGCCCCACGCCGTTCGGCGCGCGCAGCACGGGCGGGTTCTGCTTGGCGCCCACCGGATCGGTCGCGAAGGTCGCATCCGCCCACATGTCGAACCAGCCCGGCGGGATCAGGTCGGCCTTCTTCGCCTCCGGCACGCCCATCAGCCAACGGTCCCGCGCCGAGTCCCGCGTGACAGCGCGATACGCACCCAGGGCCGGCGCGTCGGCCGGGACCTTGGCAGTGCTCAGCCATTGCGGCGCATACAGCACCAGGCGGGCCACGTTGTCGTTATGCGTGGAGGTATACAGGCCCATGATGGATGTGCCCCACGACCAGCCCATGATGTTCACCTTGGGCACGCCGCGCTGATGCATGACGAAATCCACGACGGACGCCACGTCCCGGGCCGCCATCGCAGTGTCCACGAGCGGCTTGTTGTCTGCGGCCGGGCGGTCCATCTCCGGCGGCCGGGTCGAGCGGCTGTAGCCGCGCACGTCCAGCATCCAAACGTCCCAGCCACGGGCGGCGAGGATGTCCATCATGGACGCGCCGCCGACTGGCAGGTCGAACGCCGTTTCCGCCGGGTAGGTCGCGCCGTGGACATAGACCAGCACCCGGTCGGGCGAGAAGGCCCGCATCCCCTCGGGATGCTTGTTGCGGACGTAAAGCTGGATGCCGGCGTCGGCGGCCGGCACCATGAACTCCTGCATTGCGACCTTGTCGGCCGCCCGTCCCGGTGCAGGAGCCAGCGCCACTCCAGCCATCAGGAGCGCCGCGGCGGCCCACAGGCGGCGCGGTTTGAACGTCTTGATCATCGCTTTCCCCCTCCGATCCCCGTTTCCCGGGGCTTCATGCCCAGGTGACACCGAAACGCCGGTGTCGGCAAGGCGCGGCCAGCACCGGATCAAGCGCGGCCGTCAGGATTAGCCGCTCCGATCCACCCGCGTTTCGTTCAAACCCTCACGGCGTCGCGTTTTTCTCCGTCATTGCGGGGAGCGCAGCGACGCGGCAAGCTAAAAGGCGCAAGCGCCCCCAGTCGGCCCGGGGACCGCCACGCCGCAAGCGGCCCGCGATAACAAGGAAATGTCAGAGCGGGCGGAGGCTTTGAAAGGCAGCGCCGATGGCCGGCACAGCACCGGGGCGGCCAGCCAAATCCTATCCAGCCAGCCCCTCATTATCACGCCCGCGAGCCCGCCACGGCGACCCGCGCAAACGTTTCCACGATCTTGCCCGACGCCCGCAGCGTGCCCCGCACCGACCCCGCCACCTTCGACTGCCCCCCAGCCCGGCAACGGTAAGGCACCGGCAACTCCAGGATGCGAAGCCGGCTGCGCGCCGCCTTCATCTGCATCTCGATATTCCAGCCATACGTCATCTCCGCCATGCCCAGCCCCGCCAAGGCATCCCGGCGTATGACGCGAAAGGCGCACATGTCAGTGTAGCGGACCCCGTACAGCGCCCCCATCAGCCGCCCGGCGACAGCGCCTGCCATTACTTGGTGCCAGTTCATGGACCCCGGCGCCCGCACGCCCCGGGTGCGTGACGCGACCACGAAATCCTGCGTCCCGCCTAGCACCGGCCCGGCTAGCCGCGGCAACTGGTCGGCGCAGTCCGCCCCGTCCCCGTCCATGTACGCCAGCACGTCGCATTCCGCCCGTGCCGCCACCGCGCCTGCGGCGCAAGCCCGGCCATAACCGCGCCCAGCGTCCAGCACCCGGGCGCCAGCAGCGCGTGCAGCATCCGCCGTGCCATCCGTGCTGCCGCCATCGGCGACGATCACCTCGCCCACCGCTTCCCGCAGCACCTCGGCCACCACGGGGCCAATGGCCTCCGCCTCGTTCCAGGCCGGGATGACGACGGAAACGCGGCGCAGGTCCAAACCTACAGGCTCCACCTCAGCCCGCACCCCTGGCACGGCTTGGGCGGGGTGTCGCCGACCAGCGCCGTGCGGAAGCCCTGGTAGGCCGGGCTGTTCCAGATCTCGCGCAGGGTATCCTGCGTCGCATCACCCAGAGTGTAGTTGTCATAGCCCCGCGCCGAGAACGGTGCGATGCAGCAGGGCAGCGCGCGGCCATGCGCGGTGAAGTACATCAGCGACCACGGCCGCCGGCAGGTCGCCCAAGGCTTGTCGCCCGCGGCCTTCTTCAGGCTCAGCCCCGGCTCCGTCGCGCCCGAAGCGTCCAGGCTCACGCCCAGCGCCCGCCCGATGGCCTGGGCCTCGGCGATGACGGCTTCCTCCTCCGCCCGCGTCTGCTCGAACAAGCTGCTGTCGAGGCGGGCCATCCCGAACCCTGCCTCGTCGAACACCAGCCGCTGCAGGTGGACCTCATGCACCCCGATCCGTCCGGCCAGCCGCACGAACTCCGGCAGTTGGTCCACCGTCTCCTTCAACCCCGTCAGCCACAAGGACACCACCGGCTTGGTCCGGCCC
>CAXTDP010000320.1:0-6599 GCA_964242295.1 uncultured Acetobacteraceae bacterium
TCGGACCACGGCTGCGAGCCCGCGGCTTTGCTGCCCAGCAGACAGAGGCGGCCATAGGTATGGCGGTGCTGAACCGGATGGTGGCGGCCGGACGCCCGGACTCCGTCCGTTGCCTGCCAGCTACGGCATAGCAGCTTGGGGTTAGGAGCCTTCTCGATCTTCGCCGGCCAAGTGCACCAACGCCCCAACGCCATGTCACAATGTTTTTCGTTGCAATAGTGCTCACATGACATTAGCATGTCGATACGAACGCAAGGGCCGTTATAGTCCAGCTCGTCCGGAAGCTTCGCCTGTTGGCTAACGGCGCATCAGGCGCTAGCCGACATTCGATGATGGAGGAGACATCATGAGTTCGTAAACGGCGGAGTGCCTAAACTTGCACGTTGACGCCTTGGTGGAGAGTTCGAATGCCATTTTCCCTTACCTGGCTCGCTGACACGCTGCAAGCCGTTAATTTGCCTGTCCAGGAGGTGCATGGCTGGAAGAGCCGCGGGGTCGGAGGCGATGTGACTTCGGCGAAGGGGGTCGTGTGTCATCACACGGCTGGACCGCGCGCGGGAAATGCGCCGACCCTGAACACTATCATCCACGGAAGGGCGGACCTGGCTGGCCCTTTAGCGCAGCTCTTGCTTGCGCGTGACGGAACGTATTATGTCGTCGCGGCTGGCCGCGCGCATCATGCAGGGCCTGGCAAGTGGCAGGACGTCACGAATGGCAACGCGCATTTCATCGGTATCGAGGCGGAGAACACGGGCCTAAACAAGGGGCCTAAAGCAGGCTCCTGGCCGATGATGCAGATGAACGCGTATCGCTGGGGCGTGGCCGCTATCTTGCGCCGGATTGGGGTCGGCGCTTCGATGTGCTGCGGGCACGGTGAATACGCTCTGCCAAAGGGCAGGAAAAATGATCCAAATTTCGACATGGACCAGTTCCGTTTGGATGTCGACGCGTGTATGACGATTTTGGGGGTAGGGGCAATGAGTGACCCTCTGCGAGAAACTCCTGCCACGACGGTTCCGACACAGCAGTATGTCTATGGCCGCTACATCGCTTAGCGCACGGAGGCGACATGCGCCCCTGCCCAAGGCGGCGGCTTGCGCCGTCTTGGTGGTGTTTTCCTTTTGTGCGGCGCCTGCGTCGGCGCGCATCATAACCTGCTCGTTCACGGAGCCGTTCGTCAGGACGTTCTATGACCCGGCTCGCAAAACCTTGACCATCGTTCAGGACGTCGAACGCCGAAAACAAATGCAAAGGGATATTGCCCCTAAGAACATTTCGAAGACTGTCCTTGAGCTTCGAAACATCAAGGGAGAGATCGTGCAGCGACTGGAGCACTCATTCCAAGGCTCGGACGGGATGAGTGACAGGTCCTACCCTTACGTTGTGCAATGGATGCCTCAGAATCCAAACATGCCGGAAGTACTCACTGGCGGATGTGAGTAGACAGCCCACTTTCCCGAAAAACGCTCTGTTGAAGCTGCGGGAGTATTGGTTACGGGAGGAGGCGGCATCGGCCGCCTGCTAGCCTGAAAATTCCTGAGGGTTGGCGGGCATAGTACAAGCCCTTGATCCAGTGCAGAATGTGGTTCTCAAGGCCAATTCTACGGATCCGGAGTGCCATGCCCGCCAAGGTTGAACCTATCCCTGAACTGCCGAGAGCATGCGGAGTTATGGGAGGTGATCAGGCTGCGGCTGCCATTGGTCGCCGATCGTCGTTGGCGGGTCGAAAGCCTGGGCGGCGGCGGAAGGCATCCTCAAGCGTGTCGTTCAGCACGGCGGTGCGCACGTCGAGGAAGGGCCGCACGGTGGCCCGGCTCCAGCGCATCTGCTGGTCCTTGTTCATACGCCACGAGATGATCTCGTCCACGACGCTTTCCATGAACGATGTAGCGTCCGTAAAGGGGAGTGTCAAAAACCTGAGGCTGCTTGCTGCCCCTGTCAGGCATCAGCCAGGCTGATCAGCCCAAGGCGGGCAAGTAGGCCGCCCCAGGTTTTTGACACTCCCGTCGCCAAGCCGCAAGCCGATGACGGCCTGTGCCGCTTCAACCCTCCCGTTACCCAGCCGAGCCCGGAGGCGCACGGACTGTGGCCGGTGGTATCAGGCCAAGACTGGTGCGGACATTTCAGCGTCGACACCGCCACGGCCGGCGCGGCGGACTAGCCAGGGCCATGGCTGGCCCAGTTGCGGGGCGGCGCTGCAAAGTGCTGCCTTTTCTCATTCCAATGAGTCAGTCATCGGCGCACTCGCAGCCAGGCATCGGGCCTTCATCACCGCACACGACATGGTGGTCGATCCACTCCGCCACCAGCCGACGCGCCTCATGGAGCGAGGCTTCGGGATGGTGGATGCGATACAACGTCGTGCACGCGCCGAAGGCGTTCAGGTCAAACGAACCCACGCCGCGCAGTTCGCGGTACGCTGTCACGACGGCACGCTCGCAGCGGCGCCCGATGACTGCATGACCCTTTAGCAACCCCGCCTCCAACTGCGAGTGGCTCGCAACTCCTGATAGCGTCAAACTGCGGTGGCAGCAAGCCGCCCTCACGATGCCACAGCCTCCGGAGAAGGGCCGCTGTCCACCGGGCGCCGTCCAACAGGGTACTTGGTCCTAGATAGCGTACCTGTCCGGCAAACCAACCCTGACGGACACTGCATCGAGCGCGGGCTGAACCATTTTGTCTGCCCATTGGGTGTCATTGGCAAATTCGAAGCTGGCTGTTTGTTCAACGCGTCACTGGCCCTTGGGACCCCGCTTTACCGGCATCGAGGACGGGTCTCCTCAGTTTGCCAATGCGCGTGGTATCCTGTCGTTTGACGAAGTGGTACACCTCACTAATGCCAACCCTTATGGCATTTAGGTTGGGATGTTTTGGCGGAAGCGCACCAGCCCACAAACTATATAGCGCGACCGTCCTTCGCCTCACACACCATCGAAGTGCACCAACGCCGGCCACGGTAGCTTTGGTGCGCGAGGCCGCTCGCGCCGGCGAACAGGAGCTGTCCCGAAGCTGACAAACCCAGATCCAGGAGTGCAGCCGAGGCGAAACCGACGCCGACCGCTGGCATGGTACATGCTGCAGTCCTACACCTCGCCCGCCCGATGTGGCTTTTCGGTTCCGGCCGGGGACGGCGCTGCAGGCGAGGGATGGCCGGCCGCCTTGCGCACCGCGGCGAGCAGGTCGTGCATGCCGCTGCTGCTCTTCTGGATGACCTGCGCCGCCTCGCCCTTGAGGTGCTCGCGCTCCGCCGGGGTCACGTCCTTGGCTGTAACCACCACAACGGGGATGGAGGCCCACTCCGGGCGGGCACGAAGCTTTCGCAGGAAGCCGAAGCCGTCCAGCCTCGGCATCTCCAAATCGAGCACTACCAACTCCGGCCGGCTTTCTGCCACGCGCTCCAGGGCCGCTTGGCCGTCCTCTGCCTCCGACACTGCCCAGCCGGCTCGACTCAGCCGCGCACACAGCCGGGCGCGGTCGTCCGGGTCGGCGCCCACGACCAGGACGGGACGGGATGGTAGCTTCGTCCTGAGTTGGTCCAGCAGCGTCTTGAGCCGGGGCCACTCGACGGGTTTGTGCAGGAGTCCGGCCGCGCCCAGCGCGTGGCCGAGCGCACGCTCGCCCGAGAAGGTGACCACAACCACGGGCACATCGGACAGCACTGGGTCCGCCTTCATCGCACGTAGCACCCCCCAGCCGTCCAGGCGTGGCATGCTCACGTCGGTCAACACAATGCAGGGATGGACCTCGCGCGCTAGCTTGAGCCCTGCCTCGCCGTCTGGGGCTGTGCGCACGGCAAAGCCCTCGCGCTTGAGA
This sequence comes from uncultured Acetobacteraceae bacterium, assembly GCA_964242295.1. Classification (GTDB taxonomy): domain Bacteria; phylum Pseudomonadota; class Alphaproteobacteria; order Acetobacterales; family Acetobacteraceae; genus DASWOJ01. Next base: position 3,814 of record CAXTDP010000320.1, read on the forward strand.
AAGCGCGTCATCAGCTCCAGCACCGCCGGATCGTCGTCGATGACCAACACGGGGTGCGCGGTGGCAGGTGGGTCGCCTCCGCTCCCGTTCTCAAGGGCAGGCTGCCCTGAGGGGGCCTCGAGCGGCAACCGGACCGTAAACGTGCTGCCCTTATCCGGTATGCTGTGCACCTCGACGTCGCCACCGAGCATGACGCTGAACGCCTTGCACAGCGCCAGACCCAGGCCCGTGCCGCCGAACTTGCGGGTGGTGCTCGCATCCGCCTGCTGGAAACGTTGGAACAGCTTGGCCCGCTGCTCCTCGGTTATCCCAATGCCGGTGTCGGTAACGCGAAACGTCACCCAGTCCCGACCATCGAACCCGCCCAGACCCGGACCACGCTCAACCGACAGCGTGATTATTCCCGCTTCGGTGAACTTGGCCGCATTGCTGAGCAGGTTGAGCAATATCTGACGCAGCTTGATCGCGTCCGAATGCATGGTGCCCAGGCCGGGCTCGATCTGCACCTCCAACGCGTTGCCCTTCTTCTCCACCAAGCTTTGCGCCGTGTCGGCCAGCTCACGCAACATCGCCTCGGCGTCAAACGTCTCGGAGTAAACTTCCATTTGGCCGCTCTCGACCTTGCTGAGATCAAGCACGTCGTTGATAAGGCCGAGCAGGTGGCGGGCGTTGCTTTCGATCTTGCCAAGGTCTGGCAGCAGAGCGTCGGTTTCGGCCCCATCTTCGATCTCTTCTTGCAGCATTTCGGTGTAGCCAATGATGGCCGAGAGCGGCGTGCGCAGTTCGTGGCTCATGTTGGCGAGGAAATCGCTTTTGGCCCGGTTCGCGTCCTCGGCGGCCTGTTTGGCCGAAGCCAGCTCCTCCTCGAACGCGCGCTGCTCGGTCACGTCGGTGTTGGTGCCATACCAGCGCGCGACCTTGCCGTCCGCGTCGCGCAGCGGCTCAGCACGTGAAAGGAACCAGCGATACCTGCCGTCCTGGCCTCGCAGCGGGAAGGTGTCCTCCCACGCGTCGCCCGCCTCGAAGGCATGCTGGAAACTGTCGGACACGTGCCCGACATGATCGGGGTGCAGCAACTCGCGCCAGCCCCATCCCCGTACCTGCTCAGGGTCGGCGCCGGTGTAATCATACCAGCGCCGGTTGTACCAGAACACATACCCGTCCGCGTCCGCTACCCAGGCGAGCTGCGGCATGGTGTCCGCCAAGATGCGGAAGTCCGCCTCGCCCGCTTCAGGCGCTGTCCCGCGCACGCGCGTCGCCAAGGCGTCCAGGAACCGACCGACCGCAGCGCCCACGCCGGACGACGGTATCTCAGGTTCCGCGTCTTGCGTCGTGCGTCCCTCGGAGACTCCCTTCTCGTTTGCGGCCATGTCCGCTCCTTCCTCCGTTGTGGTGCCCGTCACCCGCGCCAAGCCCAAGGTCGTCCACCCACGCCGCATTCGCCCGCACGTGGAATAGCCGGCCCGAGGTGGAATAGCCGTCAGTGGCACACGGCGGGAAAGCAGGCCCGGTATGGCGTGCCCGGCGTGCGACAGCAAGGCGGAGATCTGACCGGAGCTCGGGCGATCACTCAAGCTTTGCCGGGGGCGAGGGCGTCAGCGGCATGATGGCCACGGGCGCCACGCCGTCGTGCCCGATCCCGAGCGCCCCCGCGCTGCCCGGACTGACGTCTAGGACGCGTCCCGCTCGGTGCGGACCGCGGTCGCGCACCCGCACCACAGCTGCTCGACCGTTTCTCAAATTTCTGACCCGTGCCGTCGTGCCCAAGGGCAGGGTCTTGCTCGCTGCCGAGTCGGATCCCGGGTCAAAACGCGTGCCGTCGGCCATCCTTTGCTCCTGTAGGCCCGGGGCGTAGACGGACGCCTTGCCCTCCTGCACGCGGCCGCGGCGAGCAGCGGCCTGGCGAACCGCTGTTCGGGATAGATGAACCACTGCATGCCGGTGGCCGGGCGTGGTTCAGAAAGTGCCAATTCGAGGTGGCTCACTGGTGCACTTTCGGGCTGCCGGGTGCTGTCTTGGAGATTGGGATATCATCTGGCAGCCCGAGTGCCTGCCGTGACGGCCCAGGAGGCTCGGCAGTTGACGGCCCATAAGAGACCAGCCGCACGGCAGGTATCGGGAGACCAGGACGGACCACAGGGTGAAGCGCCAGTGCTTGCCAGCCAGAGCGCCTGTCAGTGAGCGATCCGCACGATCTCCCAGCACGGGCGAGACGACTGCAACCCGAGGAGGCCGGCACATGCCACCTCACGGAGGTTTGGACTGGGGCGGAGCCGCCCATGCCATCTGCGTCGTCGATGCGACAGGTCGGATCGTCGCCCGCATCGAGGCCCGCCATGATGCGGCCAGCCTCGCCGACATGCTGGCCCGGCTCAAGCGCGGGTCGCCGCCGGCCGAACTGCGGGTCGCCATTGAGCGTATGTCCGGCCTGATCGTCAATGCCGGGAGTGTCAAAAACCTGGGGTGCTACGCCGCGAGCTGGATCGCTGGGTGTAATTAGGCGTCCAACTTTGGCTCATCCGCAACCTCGGTGCAGGCAGTGCTCAGGCTTATCGCGTAAGCTGTTAATAGGATTTCACAATCCTGGCCCTTTGGAGCTGATCCGGTATGCCAGGGAACAAACAGCCTTCAGTGCTGCAAATACTATGTGACTCAAGCATGTTGTCAGCTCTCGGAAGGCTTCCGCCTGCACCGAGGTTGCGGATGAGCCCAACTTTGACCCATGCACTTCTGTAACCGGGGCAAAACCCCGGGTTGGCCTGCGTTTCAGGCGGGCTGGCCGCGAC
>CAXTDP010000321.1:0-3696 GCA_964242295.1 uncultured Acetobacteraceae bacterium
CCCCCGAAGGCTACCGCACCCTGGCCCGGCTGCGCGCCGCCGCCCTGCGTGCTGGTGCCGGCGACCTGCCAGGCGCGCTCAACGACTGGGATGCAGTGGCCAACGACAACGCGGCCGACCCGCTGCTGCGCGACCTCGCCCGCCTGCTGGCGGCGCAGCACCAGGTGGACGCCGGCGATCCCTCGGCCGTCGAAGCCCGTCTGCAGCCGCTGCTGCAACCCAACAGCCCCTGGCGGCCGATGGCGCAGGAAACCCAGGCGCTGCTCGCCCTGCGTACCGGCCATGCCGACCAGGCAAAGGATCTGCTGCGCGGCCTATCCACCGACCCCGCTGCGCCGGAGGGTACGCGCGGCCGGGCCAACGCCATGCTGACGCAGTTGGGCGAGGCGCCGCCCCCACCGCCGCCCGGGGCCGGCCGTTGACGCGCCTGTCTCGTCGGGCGGCCCTGCTGCTGCCGCTGGCGGCAACCGGATGCAGCGTGTTCGACAACATCTTCAGCGAGGCCAAGCCGCCCTTGCCCGGCAAGCGCGAGGCGGTGGTCACGGCCCGGCGCGGCCTAACCTTGGACGGCCCGGCCGTGACCGTCAGCGTGCCGCCGCCGGCAGCCCTCCCCGAATGGCCGCAGGCCGGTGGCAACGCCACCCATGCCGTCGGCCACATCGCCCTGAACACCCCAGCTTCCGGCGTGCTGCAGCCGACCTGGCGCGCCAGCATCGGCGAGGGCGGCGGCTACCGCCAGAAGGTCACGGCGCAGCCGCTGGTCGCCGGCGGCCGCGTGTTCACGATGGACAGCGACGGCGTGGTCGCCTCCTTCGACCTGGCGAGCGGCAGCCGCATCTGGCGCACGGAAACCCAGGGCGAGCATGACCGCAGCACCAACGTCGGCGGCGGCATCGCCGTGTCCGGCGGCGTCCTGTATGCCACCACCGGCCGCGGCGAAGCCCTGGCCCTGGACGGCAGCACCGGCGCGATCCGCTGGCGCAAGGGCTTGGACACCCCGGGCCGCTCGGCTCCCTGCATCGCCGAGGGACGCCTGTTCATCACCACGCTCGACAACCGCCTGCTGTCGCTCAAGGCAGCCGACGGCGAGCGCCAATGGACCTACCAGGCGGCCGGCGCCGCAACCACCGTGCTGTCGCAGTCGGCGCCGGCCTACAGCGACGGCCTCGTGGTGGCCGGCTTCGAGTCCGGCGACATAGCCGCAGTGCGCGCCGAAAGCGGCGGCCTCGCCTGGACCGACAGCCTGGCGGCATCCCGCGGACGCAACAGCGTCGTGGACCTGGCAGCGGTGCGTGGCCTCCCGGTCGTGGATGGGGGCCGGGTGTTCGCCATCGGCGTCGGCGGCCTGCTGGTGTCGCTCGACCTGCGCTCCGGCCGGCGGCTGTGGGAGCGGGAGGCCGGCGGCCTGGAAACGCCCTGGCTCGCGGGCGACACCCTGTTCGTGCAAACGCTGGACCAGACCCTCGCGGCCATCGGGCGCGAGGACGGCAAGCTGCGCTGGCTGACCGACCTGCCGCGCTACGACGATCCGGAAAAGCGGCGCGACCCGCTGTTCTGGACCGGACCCATCCTGGCCGGCGGACGCCTGGTGCTGGCCGGCAGCAACGAGACCGCACTGTCCGTCAACCCGACAAACGGCAAGATCATCGGCCAGCAGAAATTGCGCGACGCCGCCGCCGTGACGCCAATTGCCGCAGCCGGCACGCTGTTCATCCTGACCGATGACGGCTCGCTGCAGGCGTTCCGATGACGCAGGCCGCCCAGGTGAGCCATTGACCCTCCCCACTGTCGTCATCGCCGGCCGTCCCAACGTCGGCAAAAGCACGCTGTTCAACAAGCTCGCCGGCCGCCGCTATGCCATCGTCTCCGACACGCCTGGCGTGACGCGCGACCGCAAGGAAGCGGAAGCCATGCTGCGCGGCAAGCGCGTCCGCCTGATAGACACCGCCGGGCTTGAGGAATCGGCACCCGACACCCTGCCGGGCCGGATGCGCGCCTCGTCCGAGGCGGCGGTGGCGCAGGCCGACCTCGTGGTGTTCGTCGTGGATGCCCGCGCCGGCATCACCCCGGCGGACAGCCACTTCGCCAACTGGCTGCGCCGGCAGAACCGCCCGGTGCTGCTGGTGGCCAACAAGGCCGAGGGCAGGGCAGGGGCCAGCGCGGCCATGGAGGCCTACAGCCTCGGCCTCGGCCAGCCTCTCGCCATGTCGGCGGAGCACGGCGATGGCCTATCCGACCTGATGGGCGAGATCGCCGACCGCCTGCCGGAGCAGGACCCCGAGGTGGATGACGAGCGCCCGCTGAAGCTCGCCATCGTCGGCCGCCCGAACGCCGGCAAAAGCACCCTGCTGAACCGCCTGCTCGGCGAGGAGCGGATGATCACCGGGCCGGAGCCAGGCCTGACCCGGGACGCCGTCGCCTCGTTCCTGCAGGACGACATCGGCCCTATCGAAATCGTGGACACCGCCGGGATGCGCCGCAAGGCCCGTGTCGAGCAGGCGCTGGAAAAGATGTCCGTCAGCGCCAGCATCGAGGCGCTGAAGATGGCCGAGGTCGTGGTGCTGTGTATAGACAGCCTGGAAGGCCTGCACGAGCAGGACCTGCAACTGGCCCGGCTGATCGAGCGCGAGGGCCGCGCCTGCGTGCTGGCCCTGAACAAGTGGGACGCGGTGGCCGACCGCACCGCGACGCGCCGGGCCATCGCCGACCGGCTGGAAACCAGCATGGCGCAGATGAAGGGCATCCCGGTGGTGAACTTCTCGGCCCTGACCGGCTTCGGCGTGGACAAGCTGCTGCCGGCGGTGCGGGCGGTGCATCACACCTGGAACTCCCGCGTGGCCACCGGCGCGCTGAACCGCTGGTTCGAGGGCGCGCTGGAACGGCATGCGCCGCCGCTGGTGGACGGGCGGCGCCTGAAGCTGCGCTACATCACCCAGGCCAAGGCGCGGCCGCCGACCTTCATCGCCTTCGGCACCCGGGCGGAGCAGATGCCCGAGGACTACCAGCGCTACCTGGTGAACAGCCTGCGCGAGGAGTTCAAGTTGCCTGGCGTGCCCATCCGCCTGCTGCTGCGCGGCACGAAAAACCCCTACAAGGACGACTGAGGCCACCATCCCCGCCGAAGAAGTGTCGCCATGCCGTATCCGACACGGGCGGGTTCGCCGCGTATGATGATTTCAGGTGCGGCCGCACACTGCCCTGGGCTTGCAGTCAGTCCGGCATCCGCTCGACCTTGATCCCCCGCCGCGCCAGCAGGTCGCGCACGTTGTCCGGCCCCGCCAGGTGCCCGGCGCCGATCACCAGCAGCACGGTCTTGTCTCCAGCCAGCAATCCCTCGACGGCGCGGGCAAAGGTCTCGTTCCGGTCCGCAAAGATGATCCGATACAGTTCCGGCGAGTCCCTGCGAAGTTGGCCGGTCACGGTGCGCGCCGTTGCCTCGGTGTCGGCGGACTGCCAATCGCGGACCATCTCGTCAATCAGGGTGGGACCCTTCGCGGCGGCGTCCATCGCCGAGAGCAGGAACTTGACCGCCAGACCCTGCTGCAGCCCGGCCATCAGGCGCATCTGCTGATCCATCGTCTCGACCCCGGCCACACGCTTGCCGGCCGCCTTGGCCTGGGCTTGCAGGACGGTGTCCACACCCAGGGCAGGGTCGTAGCCCGCCTTCAGCAACGGCTGGCCCGCCTGGTTCTCGAA
>CAXTDP010000321.1:3706-6585 GCA_964242295.1 uncultured Acetobacteraceae bacterium
CCGCCGCAAGCCAGGGGCGCATCCCCTGCATCGCCGGCCCCACCCCGGACTCGGCCGCCAACCGGTCGAGCAAGGCCCGGCGGTTGGGTGGCAGCAGGTCGGACAGCTTATGGGCCGGATCGAGGCCGGTGGACGTCATCACCGCCCGCATCGTCCCTGGGTCATCCGGCAGCACGGCCTCGAACCAGCACTCGCGTGCCTCGTCGAAGGCCCGGCGGACGACAGGGCCTTCCCAAGCCGTACCTGGGCGCAGCAGGTGGACGCTGCCGAGCAGATAGACCGTCGCGTTGGGGCCACGTGCCGCCCAAACCGCCGGGTCGGCCCAGGCCGGCGTAACAGCCAGGAGCAGGACCAGGATCGCAAGCCGCTTCAACACCGGGACGCTCCGTTACGAATGCAGTCCGACATACCCTGGCGCGCCCAAGGCCGCCACCCCGGCGCCGACCTGCTGGTGCGCCTGGTCGTGCATCGCAAAACGCCCGAGCAGGCCCGGCGCTCGCAAAAAGAGCTGGTCCGCGCCGCCACCAAGTGCGGCCGCACGCCCGACCCGCGCAGCTTGGACGCGGCCCGCTACGTGCCGCTGTTGACCTCCCTGGACCGGGATGCCCACCCCGCGCAGGCGGTCGCCGCGCTTTACCGGTTCCGCCGGCAGGTGGAGCTGGCCTTCAAGCGCTGGAAAAGCCTGGCCGGCCTCGACGCCCTGCCAACCAAGGACCCAGGCCTCGCACGCGCCTAGCTCGTACGAGCCCAGCCCGAACAAGTTCGGCCCGCACGACTCTGGGCGCACTTACACCCAGTATCCCTCCGATTTCGCACCGGACCACCGCGAACCCGGCCAGCCCCAGCCCCAGTCCGGCCACCCCGCCGCACCCGCCTGAACCCCCTGTCAATCCCGTGCACAACCAAACGCCAACCACGCCCGCACGCCCCAGCCCCGCCGGCACCGGCGCCTGCGCCAGGCCATGCAACCTTGCGTCAAACCCCCAACGCCCCCCGTTACCATTCTGCAACCCTTTGTCACCTGAGCCGCCTCAACCCCATGCTACCCATCCCGCATGGACCAGCACACCGCACAGGCAATGATCCGCTTCGGCCTTGGTCGCCGCGGCACCGAGGCGCTCCCGGACGACCCCCTGGCCTGGCTGACCCAGCAGGTCGAGTCGCCCGACCCCGCCGCCTTCGACCCCAGGCTGCCCAGCACCGCCGACGGCCTGACCGTCCTGCGGGAGCAGAACAAGCTCAAGCTGAAGGGCGAGGAGTCCCTGGTCCGCCCGCTGCTGGAAGAAGACGTCGCCGCCCACACCGACAACATCCTGACCACCCCGGCGCCGTTCCGCGAGCGCCTGGTATGGTTCTGGTTCAACCACTTCACCGTCAGCGTCCGCGCCGGCGGCGTCAGCGCCGTCATCGGCCCGTACCTGCGGGAAGCGATCCGTCCCAACGTCACCGGCGGCTTCGCCGGGCTGCTGCTGGCGGTGATGCGCCACCCGGCCATGCTGATCTACCTGGACAACGCCGGCTCCGTCGGCCCCAACAGCGCCGCCGCCCGCAACGCCAACGGCCGCCGCGGCCTGAACGAGAACCTGGCCCGCGAGTGCCTGGAACTGCACACCGTCAGCCCCGAAGCCGGCTACACCCAGGCCGACGTGACCGAGTTCGCCCGCATCCTGACCGGCTGGTCCATAGATCAGCAGCGCCTGTTCCCAGGCTTCCTGTTCCGGCCCAACGCACACGAACCCGGCAGCAAGATCCTGATGGGCCGCCGCTTCGGCCCCAGCGAGGCCGGAGGCATCGCAGCCCTGGACTTCCTCGCCCAGCACTCCGCCACCCACCGACACCTCGCCACCAAGCTGGTCCGCCACTTCGTCGCCGACGACCCTCCGCCCGATGCCGTCCGCACCATCGAGGGCGTGCTGCGCGACACCGGCGGCGACCTGGGCGCCGCCAGCACGGCGCTGCTGCACCTGCCGGCAGCCTGGACGCCATTGCAGAAGCTGCGCTCCCCGGTGGACTTCGCCGTCGCCGCCCTGCGCGCACTCGACCTGCCGCCCGACAAGCGCCCCCCCCTGCGCGGTGCCCTTCAAGCATTGGGCCAGCCGCTATGGAACGCCCCCCTGCCGAACGGCTGGCCCGACGCCGCCGCGGACTGGGCCGCGCCGGAGGCCGTCATGCGCCGCATAGACTGGTCCCAAGCCGTAGCCAGCCGGGCCGGCGACCAAGACCCGGCGGCCATCGCCGAAGCCGCGCTCGGCCCGCTGCTCCGCCCCGAAACCCGGGACGCCATGCGCCGGGCCGGCAGCCGCCAAGACGCCCTGACCCTGCTGCTGACCTCCCCCGAATTCCAAAGGCGCTGACCATGCCCCATCCCTCGATGCGTATCACCCGCCGCTCCGCCCTGCTGGGCCTAGCCACCGCCTGCACCCTGGGCCGGTCTTCCCTGGCCCTGGCCGCGGCGCCCACCGAGCGCCGCCTGGTCGTGGTGCTCCTGCGTGGCGCCCTGGACGGCATGGCGGCGGTGGTGCCGTACGGCGACCCGGACCTCGCCGCCCTGCGTCCGGGCCTGGTGGGCGCCCCACCCGGCCAGCCCGGCGGCGTGCTGGACCTGGGCGGTTTCTTCGGCCTGCATCCGACGCTCACCGGGCTGCACGCCATGTATGCGAACAACGACCTACTGGCCGTCCACGCCGTCGCCGGCCCCTACCGCACCCGCAGCCACTTCGACGCCCAGGACTGCATGGAAAGCGGTGCGGAGCACCGGCTGGCCAGCGGCTGGCTGAACCGCGCCGTGGCGGCGATGCCCGGCCGTCCCGCCGGCGCCCTGGCGCTGGGCGTGCAGGTGCCGCTGCTGCTGCGCGGCATTGCCAACGTCGGCACCTACG
>CAXTDP010000322.1:0-6574 GCA_964242295.1 uncultured Acetobacteraceae bacterium
TGCGTGTCCATGCTCTCGTCCTTTGTTGGGACGAGCCTTCGGAGGGCACAAACCCAGCGTCGGGAGCCTTGACGGCTTTGAAAGCCGTCCCTACTCTCCGTGCCACGCATCGTATTGCTTCAGCCTTACCGGGCTGGGGTTTGAAGCCTCTCGGAGAGAGCCGCCCTGCCAGGGGCGGCTTTTTCCGTTTCCGGCTCGCTCTCGTGGGTCAAACTGCGGGGTAGTCGTCTCTCCTCACATCCAGGCTGCGATTGTTGCTGCTTTGGCAGCCCGCGTCCATGCGTCATTACCAGCGCGGCGCCGACACGGTTGCACCCTCATGCCTTCCGCGCTGCCCTGTCAACGTTTGTCAGCACATAACCTGCTTTAACACTGCTTGACAGTGCGATTGCAGTCACATGGCAAGCTGCAACCTAGGACAAAATCTCCCAGCCCAACCTGCAAAATTACCGCCCCGACGCAGCAAGCGCACCTTGCCACAGGCAAGATGCGCCTACTATGCTGGTCGTAGAACATAGTACGTCTTGAGGGAGGATCGTAGAATTCATGCAGACTGACTTGAGAGTTCATCGTTCTAGGGGCACAATGTTTAAAAAGGTGCGGAGCGGCCCGGCTGCCTTCTACTCTGAACCAGCAGTCATGGGCAATGAGGCACAAAGTCAGATTGTGCGTTGCCCACCTGCACACGCCGCTCAGAAGACGGGACTGCTGCGCCACGCCAGCTTCGTAGAATGCTGCCATCCTCATACCCCCGTCAGCGATAGGGTTTATTCCCGCGCTGTTTCCGTGCATCGCTTCCAGCGAGTTGCTGGGCGTGTGCAGGAGGGACAGTGCCGGACGACTACGAGGAAGCCGACATACGGGCAGGGCTGCGAGAGGGCGGTAAGCTACTGCAGGCCTTCATCGTCATGCGACCTACAAAACCGAGTGACGGCGCGGTTGACGCAGAATACGTATGCTACATCCGCACAGATTGGCGGCGTGGCTATAGAATTCTGCAAATCGCTCGGCATAAATACGATAAAGTTTACATGGGTTCCGGCCTTGGCCGGCTCGTCTGGTTGCTCCATAGAGGGTTCAACTACAGCGGGCCGCTCGTTATTTACCACGCTGGAAGCGAACATTTGCAGCGCTTTGCTGGCTTGCGGCCAATCGACAGTGGGCACCCTCCCACAGAGGAAAGCGGACCGCCCCGCGCCGCACCCGACAAGCCGCCGTGGGAATGGCCAGTGCGCGATCCTCCCCCGCCAGCAGAGGATTCGGACACGGAAGCAGAGTAGGCCCACCCTCGCTGGACGGGCGGCGGTGTGAGCGCGACCGCCCTGAGCCTCGTCGCCGTCCTGGCGCTCGCCGCCGACCTACGGTGTGGCGCCGCGCCTGCGGGTAGCGAGTTCCAATCACGTCTGGCTGCTATCGCCATTTATGAAAGCGGCGGCGATCCCCTGGTCATCGGCGTCAATGCTGATCGCGCCCGCGGCCTGCCCGCCGCCGCAGTCCGCTCCGCGACGCCGCAAGAGGCTGCTGCACGCGCTGCCGCCCTGCTCGCGCAAGGCCGGTCCATTGACCTGGGCCTCATGCAAATCAACTCGGGCCAGATTTCCCGGCACGGCCTGACCCTGGAAGCCGCATTCGATGCCTGCCGCAACATGGCAGCCGGCGCCGACCACTACGCAGCCGACGTGCAAGCCGTCTGGACCTTGGCGCATCGCCGCTACAATACCGGCCGGATCGAGCGTGGTGCCGCCTATGCGGCCGGCGTCGAACAGGTGCTGGCCCGCGTGCGGTTGCAGCAAGGGGCGCCGGCAGCTGAGCCAGAGGAGGCGGTAACACCTGCGCCCCGCCGTCCGCCCCCGCGTCTGGAGGACGCCCTCCACGCAACCGCGCCCGTGTCGGACGAAACCGACAAAGACGAGATGGGCGACGCACTCCACCACACCAACGGAAAGGTCGAGCAATGAAGTTCCGGCTATCTCCCGCAACCGCGGTCTTGGCGCTTGCCCTGGCTGTAACGCTGGCAAAACCAGCCTTTGCGCTGGTCAACGTCGCTGGTGGCATTGACCCCACCACGGGCCTGACGACCCTGGGCACCTGGATACTGTCGATTACCGGCCTCGCCATCCCGCTCATCTGCGCATTCAAGGGCGCGCACGCCGTCGCGGAAGGGCGCAGCCTGTTTCCTGCCATCGGGTCCGCGATGGGTGGCATGGGCTTGGCGTTCGGCGGCGCTTACATCCTGTCCCACTACGGCGTTCAGTGATGCATTACCGGGGGATGGAGGAAATCCCCTGGGATGGCCTGTCGGTCGGGGCAACCCGACCGGCGGTCATCAAAGGCTTGAACGTGCCGTTTTGGTTCGTGCTGCCGATCATCGGCATCCCGATGGTCATTACCTATCTGTCGGGCAATCCATTCTGGTTGTCGCTGATCGCTGGATTGACGCTCCTGGGGCGTTGGCTGGTCGCCCGCGATCACAACCGTCCCCGTGTGATGTTCCTGGCGCTGATTTCAGGCGCGCTGTTTGCCGATAGGCACCGCTGGGGCGGCGATAGCGTGGACCCGCTGGGGGACGTGCATCATGGCGACTGACCGGCACGCCAAGCGGTTCTTGCCGCAGATCGGGCATTGGGCCAGCGACATCGTCATCAATCAGGATGGCTCCCTGCTTGCCATGTTCCACCTGTCCGGCTTGGCAGCGGAGCTAGCGGGTGCGCGGGCCATCATCAGCGCGACTGTCGGCGACAACCAGCTTGATCGGAATATCGCGGACCCTCGGATTGAAGTCTGGGACCATGACGTGCGGCAGGACCGGCAGCGCATGTCCGAGCTGCCAGCGATCTCCAACTGGTTCGCCGCCCGCTTCGATGACGCTTACCAGGCAAGCCAGGGCGGCGCGACGCTGTTCCGCAACGACTTGTTCCTGACGGTGGTGATGCACCCGGAAGATGGGTTCCGGAACGGAATGCGCGCCATGATCGGCGGCGGCAAAGGCGGGCCAGATGCCGACGACCTGATGGTGCAGGACTTTCAAGGCGTGCTGCAGCGGGTCGAGGCCGGGCTGTTCCGCTACGGCGCGCGACGCCTCGCCCTGCGTGAACAGGGCGGTGTGGTGTTCTCCGAGATAGCGGAGGCGCTGCACCTGATCGCCAACGGTCATTTCCGCCCCCTGGCGCTCACGACGGGTCGGATGGGGCACCTGATCGTCCCTGAGCGTATCGTGTTCGGGCACCGGGACTGGCAAATCATGGGGGAAGGCGAGCCGCTGTTTGGCGCCATCCTTTCGTTCCTGGATTATCCATCCCGCACCTCGCCCACGATGTTTGCCGATCTACGCGAAGTGGCGTTCCCCATCACGATCACCAATTCCCGGCACTTCCGGCAGAAGGCGTCCGCTCTTTCCACGATCAGCCTGCGCGTCAAACAGATGCAGTCCGGCAATGACGCTGCCAAGACGCAAATCCAGGAGCTGACGCAGGACGAAGATGACGTGATGAGCGGGCGCAGCGCCTACGTCTCGCACCACTTCTCCGTTGCGGTTCGCGCCCCGTCCCTGGTCGAGCTGGACCGGCGCGTTGCGCGGGTGCAGAGCCTGCTTTCCGATGCCAGCGCCGGTGTCACGGTCATCCGGGAAACGGACGCCATCAAGGCAGCTTTCTACGCCCAAATCCCTCCCAACCGTCGCTGGCGCCCGCGGCCGGGCTTGGTCAAGAGCATCAATGCCGTGGCGATGGCCGCGAAGCATGGCGTCCCACGTGGCTCTGCTCGCGGTCGCTGGGGTGCGCCCATCCTGATGCTGCGCACCACCTCCGACACCGAATATGCTTTCCACTTTCACGCTCAAGGGGTGGAACAGGCGCCCGGCGAGGATGTGGGCAGCTTTATGGTGTTCGGGGGGACCGGCAAGGGCAAGACGGGCCTGCTGGGCACTCTCTCGATGTTGGCACTGCGCGTGCCGTCCGCCCGTGTCATCATCGTGGACAAGGGCCTTGGCCTGTCTGTCATGGTGCGAGCGCTGGGTGGGGCTTACCTACCCGTTACCTACGGCAAGGATAGCGGCTTCGCACCGCTGCTGGCCTACCAGAACACGCCGGAGGACGTGGCGCACCTGGTCAGGCTGTTCCGCGCTGCCATCCTCTCGGACGGCAAGGGGGACATCACTAGCGACGAGGACGCCCGCCTGCAGCGTGGCGTCCAGCGGCAGATGACGATGCCGCCGCACATGCGATCCCTGGCCGGCGTGGCGGTGATGCTTGGCCAGCGTGACAAGGACGGGGCTGCGGCCCGGCTCGGGAAGTGGTGCCGTGGCCAGCGCCTCGGATGGGTCATGGATAACGAGGCGGACCGAGTGGACCTGTCCGCCCGCATCGCCGGCATAGACCCGTCCGCCTTGTTCAAGGATGAAGTCGCCTGCGCGCCGATCTTGGCTGACTTCTTCTACCGGGTCCGCAAGCTCATCAACGGCCAGCCGATCATGCTGGTGGTTGATGAAGCCTGGCAACTCGATAAGGTCGAGGCGTTCCGCGACGACATCCAGGGGCACCTGAAGGAAATCCGGAAAGCGGAGGGGGTTGTTGCCCTCGCCACTCAGAACGTCAGCACCGTCGTCAACAGCGCCAATGCTGAGGACTACCGGAAGCAGATACCGACCAAGATTTTCTTTGCCGATGACGGCGCCAGCCGGGCGGACCTGATCGAAGGACTGGGCTTGACGGAAGCCGAGTTCTTGGCCGTCACCGAAATCCTGCCGAACAAGCGACACACGTTCCTGCTGCATCGCCCTGGCGGGTCCGTGCTGTGCCGCTTCGACCTGAGCGGCGCGAAAGACAAGGTCGCCGTCATCTCGGCTCGCAAAAGCACATACGACTTGATGAACCGGCTGATCGCCCGTTACGGGTCCGACCCAGAAGCATGGGTGCCCCACTTCGAGCAGCTTGCGCCGTCCATCGCTGCCGATCCCACCACCAAACAAGAAGCTGCAGCATGATGAAGCGCATTGGACTGGCTTGCACGGCCCTTGTCGCGTGGAGCAGTGCGGCGCACGCCCTGATCGTATCCGACCCGGCAACCGAGGCGTCCACGGCTGCGCAGCTCGCCCAATCGGTTGCCCAGGACGCCATCAAGGTCGCCCACCAGGTCGAGATCATCAACAACCAGATCGAGCAGATCATTCACCTGCGCAATACGCTGGCGGCGGTCAGTCACGGCAACCTGGCGGCGCTGGCAGATGTGATGCCGGAGCTAGGCAGCCTCGGCTTGACCAGCCCACTCGGCAGCGACATGGGCGGCGCGGTTCAAGCCCTGAGTGGCTTGGCGGCGGACGTGGGCAGGACAAGCGCCCTTACGCAGAACGTGCTACAATCGGACCAGTATTTCGCCTCTACGGCCGGTGATTTCCGCGCGCTGTCGCTGAACAGCACGGCATCCGGCCTGGCCGCGCAGAAGGCGATGGCGCAGACGCTGCTGGTGGCATCCGGGCAGCGGCTTACCTCTCTTACGTCCCTTCGCAACCAACTGAGTTCTACCCCGGACGTGAAAGCCGCGACCGATGCCGGCGCCCGCCTGGCGGGGGAGCAGGCCACGGCGCAGGAGCACACGAACCAGCTCCTGGCGATGCGGAATCTGTCCGATACCCAGACCGCGACTGCTGCCGCGCAGGAACAGCAGATGTGGCGTTGTTCCGCTGAACGGCTGGTGACGCAGGCCAACGCCGCTGCTGCTGCCGCCAATAGCGGGACGGTGACGCTCGTCAGCGGTGCAGATGCTTCGCCCTGCAACGTCCCTGCTGCGGCGCCGACCAGCGCCGCCGCCTCCAACGCCGTAGGCACCCTGACTGGCGGGTCTGACGTGGCATCGACGGGTTCGGTGGCGGATGACGGCACCACGCTGAGCAAGATGACAAGCCAGTCCTGGGGGCAGCAAGCCGCCGCCAACGCCGTGGCCATAGGTGTCAACCCGGTGGCGCTCGCGGCCACCTGTTCGCTTGAAAGTAACTGCCAAGCAAATCCCGGCGGTACAGGCACAATTTCTGGTGCTTTCCAGATGTCGAATGGGACTTACGCGCAGACGGTCAGCGAGGTGAAGTCCAGCAACCCGGACCTCGCTTCCAGCATCACCAACAAGAACAACCCGGCGTCACAGAGCATCGCCGCCGCGCAATATCTCAAGGACGGCGCGCAAGCCTTGCAGGCGACTGGCATTACTAATCCCAGCGTCCTTGATGTGCGTGGATACTACAATTATGGCCCAGCCAATGCTGCCAGCCTGGCGACTGCGCCAAGCAATCAGTTGATGACCACGACCCTTTCCGGGCTGTCCGCGGCCACGCTCCAGGCAAACGGCATCACCCAAGATATGACGGTTGGGCAGTGGCGAACCAGCGTCGTCAACAAGATCGGCACCGCCGCCAATCAACCCGTCCTTGTGGGATCAAACACATGAAGCCTGTCCTCGCCGTGCTCCTAGCGCTTGCTGCCACGCCGGCCCTTGCCATCGGCCCGGAGGTTGTCCGCCCTCTCGACGGGTTGGTCTGCACCCGTTTGGTCGCAACCGAGCAGCAAATGCTGAACCCCAAGGGAAC
>CAXTDP010000323.1:0-6568 GCA_964242295.1 uncultured Acetobacteraceae bacterium
CTTCTTTGAAAGCGCCATCGTGCTCGCCATTGTCGTGCTGGGGGGCCTGGGCAGCCAGCTCGGGGTGGCGCTGGCCGCACTCGTGATGATCGGCGGACTGGAGCTGTTCCGCGACCTGCAGGACTACCGGCTGCTGATCTTCGGCAGCGCCATGGTGCTGACGATGGTGCTGCGCCCGCGCGGGCTGGTGTCGGGCCGCACGCCCAGCGTGGCGCTGGGGCAGCGGCGGGAAATCTCGGCCGAGCTGGTGGCGGAAGGCCGTGGCTGACCCCCTGCTCCGGGTCACTGACCTGACGATGCGCTTTGGCGGTCTGACGGCGGTGAATGCCTTGTCGTTCGAGGCGCGGCGGGGGGAGATCACCTCGGTGATCGGACCCAATGGGGCGGGGAAGACGACGGTGTTCAACTGCATCACCGGCTTCTACAAGCCGACCTCCGGCGGCATCGTGCTGGCGCATGGGGACGGTGGGACCTTTTCGCTGCAATCCATGGCGGGGCACCGCATTGCGCGGCGGGCGCGGGTGGCCCGCACGTTCCAGAACATACGCCTGTTCGCGGGGATGACCGTGCTGGAGAACCTGCTGGTGGCGCAGCACAACATGCTGATGCCCAACGTCGGGTCGGGCCTGCTGTCGGTGTTCGGCCTGGGCGGGCACCACCGGGCGGAGGTCGTGGCAATCGAGCAGGCGCGCGGGTGGCTCGGCCGCATCAACCTGCTGGCCCGCGCCGACGACCCGGCCGGCGCCCTGCCCTATGGCGACCAGCGCCGGCTGGAGATCGCCCGCGCCATGTGCACCGGCCCGGTGCTGCTGTGCCTGGATGAGCCGGCCGCCGGGCTGAACCCCAGGGAAAGCGACGAGTTGGCGGCGCTGCTGAAGTCCATCCAGGGCGACGGCTGCTCCATCCTGCTGATCGAGCACGACATGGGCGTCGTCATGCGGATCAGCGACCACATCGTCGTGCTGGACCACGGCAAGCGCATCAGCGACGGCGACCCGGCGCACGTGCGCGCCGACCCCAACGTCATCGCTGCCTACCTGGGCGAGGGCGACGAGGACGACGCCGACGCGCCGCTGGCGGCGGCGCCCCAGGCTGCGGCATCCGAGGCGGCGGCATCGTGACGGCGCCGTTGCTGAAGCTGGAGGGCGTGCAAGCCTTCTATGGCGCCATCCAGGCCCTGCGCGGCGTGGACCTGGACGTGATGCCGGGCGAGATCGTGACCCTGATCGGCGCCAACGGCGCCGGCAAGAGCACCTTGATGATGACCATCTGCGGCAGCCCGCACGCCCGGCATGGCCGCATCCTGCTCGACGGCACCGACATCACCCGGCTGCCCACGCACGAGATCATGCACATGGGCATGGCGCAGTCGCCCGAGGGCCGCCGCATTTTCCCGCGCATGTCCGTGCAGGAGAACCTGCTGATGGGCGCGCAGGTCGTCGGGATGAAGGACTACGACAAGACGCGGGAGCTGGTGTTCACCCTGTTCCCCCGCCTGAAGGAGCGCCTGTCCCAGCGCGGCGGCACCCTGTCCGGCGGCGAGCAGCAAATGCTGGCCATCGCCCGGGCGCTGATGAGCCGGCCGCGGCTGCTGCTGCTGGACGAACCGAGCCTGGGCCTGGCGCCGCTGGTGGTGCGGCAGATCTTCGGCGCGATCCGGCAGTTGAACCGGGACACCGGGCTGACGGTGCTGCTGGTGGAGCAGAACGCCTACCAGGCGCTGCGGCTGGCGCACCGAGGGTATGTGCTGGTGAACGGGGCGATCACGATGGCCGGGCCAGGGGCGGAGCTGCTGGCCCGGCCGGAGATCAGGGCGGCCTACCTGGAAGGCGGGCACTAAGGCGTTCTGCTTCCTTTCCCTACGGGAGGGGGTTGGGGTGAGGGGGGCTTCAAGCACGAAACTGGCCTGCATGGGGCTGTGTTCGGGTTGCAGGCGGGCGCTCCGCTCCGCAGTCGAGACCCCCTCACCCCGGCCCTTTCCCGGAGGGAGAGGGGGAAGGGCTCCGGCTTCTACTTTACCGCCTTCCCGGCGCCACTTGTCTCGCCTACGCTCCATTCGCTCAGGAATTTAGAGGAAACCCCATCATGCTCCGCAGGACTCTCTTTGCCACCGCCGCGCTGCTGGCTACCGCCGGCGCGGCGCAGGCGCAAATCCGCGTCGCCACCGTTGGCCCGATGACCGGCGAGTATGCCGCCATCGGCGTGCAGATGAAGGCTGGCGCCGAGCAGGCGGTCGCCGACATCAACAAGGCCGGCGGCGTCAACGGCCAGCAGCTCGTGCTGGAAGTGGGCGACGACGCCTGCGATCCGAAGCAGGCCGTCTCCGTCGCCAACCAGATGGCCAGCCGCAAGGTCGCGGTGGTCGCCGGGCACTACTGCTCCGGCAGCAGCATTCCGGCCAGCAAGGTATATGGGGAAGAGGGCGTGCTGCAGATCAGCCCGGCCAGCACCAACCCGAAGTATACCGACGAGGGAAGCTGGAACACCTTCCGCGTCTGCGGCCGCGATGACCAGCAGGGCGCCCTGGCCGGCAAGTATCTGGCCGACAAGTTCAAGGACAAGAAGATCGCGATCATCCATGACAACTCCGCCTACGGCAAGGGACTGGCGGACGAGACCAAGAAGTCCATGAACGCTGCCGGCGTGACCGAGACGCTCTACACCGCCTATGTCGCCGGGGAGCGCGACTATTCCGCCCTGATCAGCCGCATGAAGCAGGCGGGGATCGAGGTCATCTATGTCGGCGGCTACCACACCGCCACCGGGCTGATCGCGCGCCAGGCCAAGGAGCAGGGGATGAACGTCGCCATGGTCGGCGGCGACGCCCTGGTGACGAACGAGTTCTGGCAGATCAGCGGACCCGCCGGCGAGGGCACGGTCATGACCTTCCCGCCCGACCCGCGCAAGAGCGGCGGCGCCGCGTCCATCGTGGCGGAGTTCAAGGCCAAGAACTTCGACCCCGAGGGATACACGCTTTACACCTACGCCGCCCTGCAGATCTGGGCGGAGGCGGCCAAGAAGGCCAATTCGGTGGATGGCAAGAAGGTTGCCGACGCCATGCACGCCGGGCAGCCGTTCCCAAGCGTCCTGGGCGACATTTCCTTCGACAAGAAGGGCGATGTGACCGCAGCAGGCTATGTCTTCTATGTTTGGAAGAACGGCAACTATTCCGAGATGTAGGAGGCCTGCCTTTCCTGACGCCGCGCGGCCCGGGCATGTCCCGGGCCGTTCTACTTGGGGCTGGGGGCGACGCCTCCTGGCCTTTGGCACGCTTCCCCGGGGTTTGCGGGGGGGGGAGTATGGCATGGTGCCCGCGCCTGGTCATGGTGCTACCGAGGGCCGGGATGCCCCCTGTCTCCGAACACCTGTCCAGGTATTAAGCGGCCGCCACCGTGATCCGATGATAGGAGCGGCCGAAGTAGATCAGCCCTTCATGGTGGTTTCCGGCCTGGATGGCTTGCACCTCGCAGAACATCACGCTGTGGGTGCCGACCTCGACCACCTGGGCGATCCGGCAATCGAACGATACCACGGCGCCAGCCAGCACCGGCGCACCCGTCACCAAACGTGTCCAATCCGCGGCGTCGAACCGCTGCGGCATCGGAGTGTCAGTCAGCCCCGCAAACAACGCGGACAACGCTTCCTGCTCGGCCGCAAGCGTATTGACGCACAGGACGCGGTTAGCCTTGAGCGTGTCATGCAGGCTGCTGTCCCGGTTCATGCAAACCAGGAGCGTCGGCGGATCGTCGGTGACGCTGCACACCGCGGATGCCGTGAACCCGGCATCCCCATCCGGTCCGGTCGTGGTGATGACGCTGACGGCTGCGCCCAACCGCGCCATTGCATCCCGATAGCCTTGACGGTCAACCAACCCCAGCACTCCTTGTGTCAGGAGCCATATGGCGCATTCCGTGGCGGAACGGGAGAGGCCAGAACGCAAACGGGCGCCCCAAAGGGCGCCCGCGCATCAATCCAGTCGGGAAAGACTAGATCTTGTCAGCCGCGTCGCGCACGGTGTCCTTGACGCCGCCGACAGCGCTTTCGCCCTTGCCCTTGGCCTTGTCCGCCATGCCTTCACCCTGCAGCTTCTCATCGCCGGTCAGCTTGCCGATGCCTTCCTTGACGGCACCCTTGGCCTTGTCCCAAGCGCCTTCAACCCGGTTTTCGTCAACCATTGCATTCGCTCCACGACGGCGTGATGCCGTAGTGATGTCAACGGCGCAGCCAGGCGATGGTTTCACGCGGCGGACAGCGGCGGCGCGACTTCCTCCAAGGACCGGCGCTCGGCGTCCACGCCCAGCACCCATTCCACCACGGCCGCGCCCACCATCAGCCCGCCGCCGAGCAGGTAGCCCAACAGCACCTCGTCCCGGGAACCCGTTTGGATCAGGTGGCCGAACACCGCCGGGCCGGCGATGCCGCCCAATGCCGTGCCGAGCGCATAGAACACCGAGATTGCAACGGCGCGGACCTCCAGTGGGAAGGTCTCGCCAACCGTGAGGTAGGCGGATGACGCCGCGGCCGAGGCGAAGAAGAAGATGACCGTCCAGGCGAATGTCTGCTGTGTCGCATCCAGCCAGCCCCGTGCGAACATCCAGCCCACTGCCGCCATCAGGATGCCGGACAGGGCATAGGTCGCCGTGATCATTTTCTTGCGCCCCAGGGTGTCGAAGAACCGGCCGAGCAGCAGAGGTCCCATGAAGTTGCCAAGCGCGAAGGGCAGGATGAACCAGCCGACGTGCCTGGACTCGACGCCATAGAACCGCGTCAGCACCAGCGCGTAGGTAAACAGCACGGCGTTGTAGCAGAAGGCCTGCGACCCCATCAGCGCCACGCCCAGCACGGTGCGGCTGCGATACTGCACCGCCAGGACCCGCAGGCTGGCCCGGAACCAGCCGCCCTTGTGTCGGTGCAGCCGCAGCATGCCCGGCGGCACCGGTGGCAGGGGTTGGCCGGTTTCGTGCTCCACCCGCGCCTCGATGCCGCTCACGACCTCCGACGCTTCTTCCGGGCGCCCATGCGTCATCAGCCAGCGCGGCGACTCCGGGATGAAGCGCCGCAGGAACAGCACGACGATGCCGATGACCCCGCCGATGATGAAGGCGACGCGCCAGCCCAGCTCCGGGTTGATCACATTGGGGTCCAGCGCGACCGTGGCGCCGACGGCACCGAGGGCCGCGCCGACCCAGAAGCTGCCGTTGATGCACAGGTCGGTGAAGCCGCGCCTGCGGGCGGGGATCAGCTCCTGGATGGTGGCGTTGACGGCGGCATACTCGCCGCCGATGCCTGCGCCGGTGATGAAACGGAACAGGACGAAGGACCAGAAATTCCAGGCGAAGCCGGAGGCGATGGTGGCGACCAGGTAGATCAGCACTGTCAGGGTGAACAGCTTCTTGCGGCCGAGACGGTCGGTCAGCCAGCCGAAGAACAACGCTCCCACGACGGCGCCGGCCAGGTAAGAGCTGGCGGTCAGGCTGACTTCCTGGGCCGACATCTGCAGGCGGGGACTATCGGCGATGGCTCCGGACAAGGACCCGACGAGCGTCACCTCCAGCCCGTCCAAGATCCAAGTGATCCCCAATGCGACGACGACAAGCGTGTGGAACCGCCCCCAGGGAAGGCGGTCCATCCGCTGGGGGACATTGGTTTCGAAGGTGTCGGCGGCGGTGGTGCTCATTAAGCCGCAACGGCGGGAGTGGGCACAGGTTGCCGGGATATGTTGCCGGTGGGGGCACCGTCAACTTGTTGGACTGAGGTCGCGATGGCGCGCGGCAAGGACGGCGTGCCCGTGGTTATGCCGCGGCGGCGACGCCGGTGACCTCGGCCCAGACCTGAAAGGCCTGGGTGCGGGCGGTTCGATACTGGGTGGCAGGCACTTGATGGCGGCGGAGATGGAAAAGGTTGTTGATCCCGTCGTGGGCGGAGAGGAAGCGTTGTGCCTGGCCGGCTGACTTGAAGCGCTTCATCTGCTGCTCTCGCCATTGCGTGGGCTGGTGCGAGGTCTCTGCCCTGTTGTTCCGCCCCTTGTGCGCCTTGTGCTCGATCGAGGGCATCACTCAGCACTTGGCCGCTCCGTAACTCGCCAGCTTGTCGGTGACCACGACACGAGGCGCCCGGCACTGCCGACGCAGCAGCTTGCGCAGCAGGCGCTTGGCGGCCTGCGTGTCGCGGCGGCTTTGGACAAGGATGTCCAGCACCGTCCCGGTCTGGTCGACCGCGCGCCAAAGCCAGTGCTTGACCCCAGAGATCGTGATCACGACCTCATCCCTGTGCCACTTGTCCCCAGCTACGGGCAGCCTGCGCCGATCTGGTTTGCGAACGCCTGGCCGAACTTCAGCGCCTATTGGCGCACGGTCTCATGGCTGACCACCATGCCGCGTGCGGCCAGCAGCCCATCCACCGTCCGCAGGCTGAGCGGGACGCGGACATAGAGCCAGACGGCGTGGCTGATGATCTCAGCCGGGAACCGGTAGCCGGCGTAGCTGGGAACGGCGGACGTCGTCATCTCGCCCGGCTACCTGGCTCAGCTCCATCTCACAAGCCCACCAGCCCCCAAGTTGACGGTGCC
>CAXTDP010000324.1:0-6553 GCA_964242295.1 uncultured Acetobacteraceae bacterium
CGGGATATGGCCGCGGCAAGGCGGCGCTGCCCTACAAGGGGCGGGGCGGCATGGCGCTGCTGACTCCGCAAGCGCCGTCGCTGGCCCAGGACCGTGCGCGTTATGTCGGCGACCCCGTCGCGCTGATCGTGGCGGAAACCGCGGCGCAGGCGCAGGACGCAGCCGAGCTGGTGATGGTGGATTACGAGACGCTGCCGGCTGTGTCCGACATGGATGCGGCGCTGGAGGAAGGTGCGCCGCAACTGCACCCCGACGTGCCCGGCAATCTGTGCTTCGATTACGAGTATGGCGACGCCGACAGCGTGGAGACCGCGTTCGCCGGGGCGGCGCATGTGGTCGGGTTGGACCTGACCAGCGACCGCGTGGTGGGCAACCCGATGGAGCCGAAGGCGGCGCTGGCCCGCTGGGACGGCGACACGCTGTACCTGTGGACGGCGACGCAGGGCATGGTGGCGCTGCGGGATTCGCTGTGCGGCCTGACCGGGCTGCCGCCAGGCAAGGTGCGGGTGCGGGCGCAGGACGTAGGCGGCGGTTTCGGCATACGCGGCGCCGCCTATCCGGAATACGCAGCCCTGGCGCTGGCAGCGAAAATCACCGGCCGGCCCGTGAAGTGGACGGCGACCCGGTCCGAGACCTTCCTCAGCGACTATCACGGACGCGGCCTGCGCATGCACGGCGAGTTGGCGCTGGACGCCGAGGGCCGCTTCCTGGCGATCCGCCACCGCTGGGTGTGCGACCAGGGCGCCTACCCCGTCGCCACGGGTCCGCTGATCTCCACGCTCAACCCGGCGATGATGTGCAGCGGACCCTACCGCATCCCCGCGGTCTATGGCCGGCACCGCCTGGCGCTGACCAACACCGTGCCGATCACCGCCTACCGCGGCGCGGGCCGTCCCGACATGGCCTATGCCGTCGAGCGCCTGGTGGATAAGGCGGCGCGTCAACTGGGCCGGGACCGACTGGCGCTGCGGCGGCTGAACCTGCTGGAAGCGGACGCCTTTCCTTACACCCTGCCCACCGGCGGGCCGATGGCGGCGACCTATGACAGCGGCGACTACCCGGGCCTGCTGGACATGGCGACCGAGGCCGCGGACTGGGCGGGCTTCGAGGCACGGCGGGCCGAGGCCACAACCCGTGGCAAGCTGCGCGGCATCGGCGTCGGCGTGTTCGTCGAGCCCTCCGGCGGCGTAGTGCCGCGCGACGAGGTGGCGATCACCTTCGATCCCGCAGGCGGCGTGCGCGTCCACAACGTGACGCACTCCTCCGGCCAGGGCCATGAGACCGTGTTCCCCGAGATCGTCGCCGGCATCCTGGGCCTCGACCCCGCCGAAATCACGTTGCACCAGGGCGACCCGGACGGCCTGGCGCTGTTCGGCGGCGGTGCCTTCGCATCCCGCTCCATGCTGTCGCACGGCGCCGCCACGGCAGTCGCGGCGCAGGAGGTGATACGCAAGGGCATGGACCTCGCCTCCGACGCGCTGGAAGCCGCGCCGTCCGACATCGAGTATCAGGCGGGCGCCTACCGCATCGTCGGCACCGACCGCGCCGTGACGCTGCTAGAGTTGGCCCGCCCCGCGGAAGGCCAGGAAAGCGGCCCGCTGGACACCACCACCGCCCTTCCCGCCAGCCGCGCCTTCCCCTCCGGCGCGCACGTCGCGGAGGTCGAAGTTGACCCGGATACCGGCGAGGTGTCGCTGCAACGCTACGTCGCGGTGGACGATTGCGGCGTGGTGCTGAACCATACCCTGCTGGACGGGCAGATCATGGGCGGCATCGCCCAGGGGCTGGGCCAGGTGCTGGGCGAGCAGTGCGTGTATGACGAGGGCGGGCAGCTCCTATCCGGCAGCTTCATGGACTACGCCATGCCGCACGCGGAGCTGCTGCCGGGCATCACCTTGATGGAGCGTCCAGTGCCCTCGCCGAACAACGCGCTGGGCGCGAAGGGCGCCGGCGAGGCCGGAACCACCGGGTCGCTGCCGGCAGCGATGAATGCAGTGCTGGATGCGCTATGGCCGGCGGGAGTGCGGCGGCTGGACATGCCGGCATCGGCGCAGCGGGTATGGGCGGCGTTGCATGCGGCGTCGGACCGCTGAGGACGCACAAGCGAACACGGGCGACAGCCAGGCTGCTTAAATCTTTGGACGTCTTAGCATTGTGAACTTCCGGTGACGGCGGCATGGCAGTTTTTGCGGCCGCCGCCGTTCCCTGTGACTGCTCCCTTTGCCTTAATCGGCATCGGTGCGCCCCCGCGGCGCTAGCACATTGCATGGCGCCGTGGTGCCGGGTTGGGAGTCGTATCCAATGCTGTTCGCCACATTTCTGCGTTCGGTGGTCAGGTCCGGAAGCATGGTGGTGGTTGACAGCCGGGGACGCCAACACCGCATCGGCGATGGCAGCCCGCCATCCCAGGTGATTCGCCTAACTCGTCCAAGCCTAGGCACCAGCCTCGCGCTCAACCCGAAGCTGTCCCTGGGCGAAGCGTATGCCGACGGTACCCTCGTGATCGAGCAGGGATCGGCGGTGGGATTGCTGACCCTGCTCGCCCGCAACCTGGGCAGCCTGCCGCCGGGGCACCCGCTGAACTGGGCGGCGGCACTGCCCGTATGGCGTCCGCGCATCCGGATCAACCGTGCCCGTCGCAACGTCGCCCACCATTACGACCTGCCGCCCGAGTTCTACGCCCTGTTCCTCGATGCGGACCGCCAGTACTCCTGCGCCTACTTCACCAGTCCGGCGGTGACCCTGGAGGCCGCGCAGGCCGAGAAGAAGCGGCGTATCGCGGCCAAGTTGCTGCTGGACCGTCCGGGGCTGCGGGTGCTTGACATCGGCTCCGGCTGGGGCGGGCTGGCGCTGTTCCTGGCCGGAGACGCCGGCGCCGACGTGACCGGCATAACGCTGAGCGCCGAGCAGCACCGGGAAAGCACGGAGCGGGCTGCCGACGCAGGGATGGCCGACCAGGTGCGTTTCGCCCTGCGCGACTACCGGCAGGAGACCGGGACCTACGACCGCATCGTCTCGGTCGGCATGTTCGAGCATGTCGGCCGCGCCAGCTACAACGCCTATTTTGCCAGAGTGCGCGACCTGCTGCGCGAGGACGGGGTGGCGCTGCTGCACTCCATCGGCGACAGCGGCACGCCGGGGCCGATCAACCCGTTCATCCAGAAGCACATCTTCCCGGGTGCCGCGATCCCGTCGCTGTCGGAGGTGCTTGCGGCGGTCGAGCGCAGCGGCCTGCTGGTGACCGACATCGAGATCCTGCACCTGCACTACGCCGAAACCCTGCTGCGCTGGCGCGAGCGCTTCGTCGCGAACAGGGCAGAGGCCATGCGTATGCAGGGCGAGCGGTTCTTCCGGATGTGGGAGTTCTACCTGGCGATGTGCGAGGTCGGGTTCCGGGAACGCACCAGCATGGTGTTCCAGATGCAACTGACCCGGCGGAAGGGGGCAACCCCGCTGGCCCGCGACTACATGACGGGCAGGGTGCATCCGGCTCCGGCCCAGGTCGCCGCGCAACAAGCCATGGCGCACGAGGACGGCGGTGCTTGAGATCTCTGGTCCAGGAGGCTGCGGCGGAAGACCTGTTATGGTTTGTCTGGCCTGACAAGGGCGGCAACCCCCGTGTGATGCGCGCCGGCAAGGCTTCTGCATCCCAGGACGGGGAAGACCTGCTGGGCCAATCCACAGCCGACCTGGTGTGGGCTGACCGAAGGCCGTCATTCCGGGTGCCTGGCGTCACACAGAATCAGACGCGCTGCTCGCCAAGGGTTTCTGGTGTGTTATTCTAGTGCCAGCTTAACAATTGGCTAATGTTGCTGACGGAAGCTGGCCTTTCACACCGACGTAATGCACGCCGATGGCGTATCGTCCCGAAACCGGACCGTAACGCGCGGTGCCCGCTCGTCGGAACTGAACCACAGACGAAAGTCTCTCCCAATGAACGTGCTCGCCACCGCAGACATTGATCCGTCCGTCGAGACGCCCGAGCCATTCTCGGTTTCAACCAGCGTCTCGCTGCAGGAGCGGCGTTACCGAACGATCAAGAACGGCGACATATTCGGGGTGTTCGACCACGGCGGCGATATTCTTGCCGGGGTGGGCGGCACCGATGGGCTGTATCATCAGGACACCCGGCATCTGTCCCGATTCGATCTTACCCTCGCCGGCCGGCGTCCGCTGCTGCTCAGCTCCGCGCTGGGCACGGACAACGTGATGCTCACGTCCGACCTGTCCAACTCCTCGGCGCTGGACCTCGGCGCGAACGCGCTGGACCAGGGCGTCATCCACGTCCAGCGCTCGCTGTTCCTGGGTGACGGGATGTGCCACGGGCGGCTCGCGGTCCGGAACTTCGCCTTTGCGCATCACCGGGTCCAGTTGGAGCTGCGGTTCGAAGCAGACTTCGCCGACCTGTTCGAGGTGCGCGGGATGCGCCGGGAGCAGCGGGGCCGGATGCTTCCCGCCGTGCTGGCAGGCAACGCAGTCACATTGTCCTACCAGGGCCTGGACGGCGTCATACGCGCCACGCGCCTGGCGTTCGAGCCTGCGCCGCAAACGATCACCGCCAAGAGCGCGATGTTCGACCTGCAACTGCCCCCGCATGGCCAGACGACGATCTTCTTCGGCGTGGCGTGCGTGCCGCAGGCCGAGGCCCCGCTCCGCCCGCGTGCGGCGTTCCTGGACGCCTATGTCGGCACCAACCGCCGCCTGCGCGCCAGCACCGCCCGCGCGGCCAAGATCTCGTCCCGGCACGAGGAGTTCGACGAGACCATGCGGCGCTCGGCCAACGACCTGCGGATGCTGGTCACCGAGAAGCCGACCGGCCCCTACCCTTATGCCGGCATTCCCTGGTTCAGCACCGCGTTCGGGCGGGATGCGCTGATCACTGCGATGCTGATGCTGGCGGTGGACCCGATGCTGGCCTCGGGCGTGCTGCGTTACCTCGCGCAGGAGCAGGCGACGGAGTTCGACCCGGCATCCGAGGCCGAGCCCGGCAAGATCCTGCACGAGATGCGCGGCGGCGAGATGGCGGCGCTGCGCGAGGTGCCGTTCCGGCGCTACTACGGCAGCGTGGACTCGACGCCGCTGTTCGTCATGCTGGCGGGCGCCTACCTGGACCGCACCGGCGACCTCGCCACCGTGCAGGCGCTGTGGCCGCAGATTGACTTGGCCCTTGGCTGGATGGACCGCCGCGCGAACGCCGACGGCTTCGTCAGCTACCAGCGCAGCACCGAGGACGGGCTGTCCAACCAGGGCTGGAAGGACA
This sequence comes from uncultured Acetobacteraceae bacterium, assembly GCA_964242295.1. Classification (GTDB taxonomy): domain Bacteria; phylum Pseudomonadota; class Alphaproteobacteria; order Acetobacterales; family Acetobacteraceae; genus DASWOJ01. The sequence continues at coordinate 5,261 of CAXTDP010000324.1, forward strand.
GCTACGACGCCGTGTCCCACGCCGATGGCACGCTCGCGCGGGGCGCCATCGCGTTGTGCGAGGTGCAGGGCTACGTTTATGCGGCTCGGGTTGCCGGGGCAGCCATCGCCACGCGGATCGGGCTTGACGGGCAGGCCGCGGAACTGCGAGCCAAGGCCGCGGACCTCAAGCGGGCGTTCGAGGCGCGGTTCTGGTGCGAGCGGCTCGGCACCTATGCGCTGGCGCTGGATGGGAACGGCCAGCAGTGCCAGGTCCGCTCATCCAATGCGGGACACTTGCTGATGACCGGCATCATCCCGCTGGACCGCGCCCGCCAGGTCGTGGAAGGGCTGATGGACGCCGGGCAGTTCACCGGCTGGGGCATACGCACGCTTGCGGCTGGCGAGGCGCGCTACAACCCGATGTCCTACCACAACGGGTCCGTCTGGCCGCACGACAACGCGATGATCGCGCTCGGCATGGCCCGCATGGGCCTGCGCGCGGAAACAGCGCGGCTGTTCGAGGCGATCTATGCCTCGTCGCGGGCAACGGACCTCAACCGGCTGCCGGAGCTGTTCTGCGGCTTCCCCCGTCGTCCCCGGCAGGGGCCGACGTCCTACCCCGTGGCGTGCACGCCGCAAGCCTGGGCGGCCGCGTCCCTGCCGGCCTTTGTTCAGGCCTGCCTCGGCCTCGGCTTCGACCCGGCGGCCCGCGCCGTACGGTTCGACTCGCCTCATTTGCCGGCGTTCCTGGACAACCTGACCCTGCACAACCTGTCGGTGAGGGGTGCAAGCGTAAGCGTCCAGGTGACCAGGACGCCGGGCGAGGTGTCCATCAGCGTGGTCGGGCGCGACGGCCCAGGGCATGTGCAGGTCGTGACAACGACCTGAACCGGCTAAGCAGGCTTGCGCGGCCCGTCACACAGGCGGCCTGCGCCCGTGCTAGCCTGCTTAGCTTTTCATCGGTGCGCAAACCTGCAGAGGTTTGCTTAGGGCACCGGGACCAGCGGGCGCCAGACGGGCAGGACGCCACCAATTCCGGGATATCGCGGAACCGCGGGCGATCCTATGCTGCCGCGGGGAACGCGATGTGTCCGGGGGACAGGCGATGCGACGGATGAAGGGCACTGCGCTGCGAGGCATGTGGCTGGCGGTGGAAGCGCAGCAGGTTATCGCCTTGCGCCTGATGAAGCTGGCCATGGGCGGCCCGGCGGCGAGTCGGGAAGCGCACCGCATGGTGGCGGAAAAGGTGGATGCGGCGTCGAAGGCGGCTGCCATTGCTGCCGCTGCCGTGGCCCGCGGCGCCCCGGACGGC
>CAXTDP010000325.1:0-6541 GCA_964242295.1 uncultured Acetobacteraceae bacterium
ACCGTGCCGGGGCGGCGGCGGTGCGCCGCACCATCGAGGGCGCGGTGGAAGCTGGGGTGTCCTGGCTGACACTATACGCCTTCAGCAGTGAAAACTGGCGCCGGCCCATCGAGGAGGTGCTGGACCTGACCGGCCTGCTCCGCCACTTCATCCGCCAGGAACTGCAGGAACTCACCCGCGAGGGCGTCCGCGTCCGCGTCCTGGGGGAGCGCAGCCGCTTCGACCGGGAAACCCAGGCCGAGCTGGACCGTGCCGAGGTCGTGACGTGCGGCAACGCCCGCCTGAACCTGAACATTGCCCTGTCCTACGGTGCGCGGGACGAGATCGTTGCCGCCGCCCGCGCCGCGGCGAAGGCTGCCGCTGCAGGCACCCTTGACCCGGCTGCCCTGGACGAAGCCGCGTTCGAACGGTTGCTGTTCACCGCCGGAATGCCCGACCCCGACCTGGTGATACGCACATCCGGCGAGCACCGGCTGTCCAACTTCCTGTTGTGGCAGTCCGCTTATGCGGAGCTGGTGTTCCAGGACGTGCTGTGGCCCGATTTCGGCGCCACCGACCTGCAAGCTGCCTTGGCCGAATATGCCCGGCGCGAGCGCCGGTTCGGTGCCCGTCCTGGCTGACCCAGCCTTCTCCGCCGCGCCGACACCCAGCCGTGCCCGGCCGGCCCGTTGGTCGGACCTTCGGCTGCGCTTCATCTCGTCCGTCGTGCTGGCGCCTGTCGTGCTGGGCTGCTTGTGGGGCGGCGGGCCGTACTGGGGGACTCTGATGGCAGTTGCCGGGGTCGGACTGGCACTGGAATGGGTTGTCCTGTGCGGCGTGCCTCCCGGGGACTGGCCGGGCTTTGGCGTCGTTGCCGCGGTGCTGGCCGGCGTCGCCCTGACCGCGTCGGGCCGGCTGGAGGCTGGTGCCGCGGCCTTGCTGATCGGCGCCGGGCTGGTGCTGCCGCCCGTCCGCTGGCGGCTGGCCGCAGGGGTGGCCTATGCCGGCGTGGGTGCGGTGGCGCTGGCATGGCTTCGCTTGGACCCGCTGGCGGGGCGGGCCAACCTGGTGTTCCTGGTCGCGGTCGTATGGGCCAGCGATATTGGCGCCTATTTGGCGGGCCGTCTGATCGGCGGTCCGAAGCTGGCACCGGCGATCTCGCCAGGCAAGACCTGGTCCGGCGCGGCAGGCGGCTTGGCCGCGGCGATGTTGGCGGGCTGGGCGGCAGGGCAGGCGGTAGCGCCGGGAGCACCGGTCCGTGCGGCTGCCCTGGCCTGCCTGCTTGCAGCGGCATCCCAGGCCGGCGACCTGATGGAAAGCGCGATCAAGCGCGGGTTCGATGTAAAAGACTCCGGCCGGCTAATACCCGGCCACGGCGGCTTGATGGACAGGCTGGATGGGTTCCTGGTGGCCGCCCCGGTGGCGGCGGCGCTGGGCATGCTGGTTGGGCGGGGAACGGCATTATGGCATTGAGTACCGCAGGCGGCGGCGCGGCCCGGACGGTGACGATCCTGGGTAGCACCGGCAGCGTCGGCACCAGCACGGTGGACCTGCTGGCCGCAAACCCCGGTCGTTACCGCGTGCATGCCCTGGTCGGCGGCCGCAACGTCGCGCTGCTGGCGGCGCAGGCCGTGCAGTTGAACGCCGCCCTGGCCGTCATCGCGGAACCGTCGCTGCACGGCGCACTGTCCGCTGCCTTGGCCGGGACCGGCATTGCCGCCGCCGCCGGGGACGCCGCTGTGCTGCAGGCGGCAGCGGAGCCGGTGGACTGGACGATGGCGGCCATCACCGGCGCCGCCGGCCTGCCCGGCACACTCGCCGCCATACGCCGCGGCGGCGCCATCGCGCTGGCGAACAAGGAGGCCCTGGTTTGCGCCGGCGAGGTCATGCTGCAAGCGGTCCGCGATGCCGGCGCCACCCTGTTGCCGGTGGATTCCGAGCACAACGCCATCTTTCAGGCGATGGCGGAGGGCAACCGCGACGGCGTCGAGCGCATCGTGCTGACCGCGTCCGGCGGTCCGTTCCGGCTGAGCAGCACAGAGGAGATGGCCCGCGCCACGCCCGAGGCGGCGCTGCGCCACCCCGTCTGGTCCATGGGCGCCAAGATCAGCATTGACAGCGCCACCATGATGAACAAGGGCCTGGAGCTGATCGAGGCCGCACGCCTGTTCGGCATGGACGAGGCCGACATCGGCGTGCTGGTGCATCCGCAATCCGTCATCCACGGCCTGGTCCACTACCGGGACGGCAGCGTGCTGGCACAGATGGGATCGCCGGACATGCGCATCCCCATCGCCCACGCCCTCGCCTGGCCCGGCCGCCTGCAAACCGCATCGCCCCGGTTGAACCTCGCGGCGCTGGGCCGGCTGGACTTCGCGGAGCCTGATCCCCTGCGCTTTCCCGCGCTGCGCCTTGCCCGCGAGGCGTTGCGGGCCGGTGGCGGCGCCCCTGCGATCCTGTCCGCGGCCAATGAGGTCGCAGTCGAGGCCTTCCTGGCCCGCCGCCTCGGCTTCACCGCCATCGCCTCTCTGGTCGAGGCGGTGCTGGATCGAATCGGGCATTGCCCGGCGGACAGCCTTGATGCGGTGTTGGACCTCGATGCGGCAGCTCGCCGCGCAGCGCACCAGCATATCGCCGCCCGGGCAGCATAGCGCACCGCGCCGGTCGCCGCCCCTGCCTGCTCCTGCGCAGCCGGCCATCCGGTGAAATTGCCTAAACGCAACCTATCTTCATCTAGACACGTCCTACGACCGCTCCGTTTCTGTAACTATTCTCCTGTTTCCCACACCACCGCTCCCGAGGTTCCCGAGATGGACTCCCTACGCAGTCTTGTAGCTTTCATTGTCGTGCTCGGCATCTTGGTGTTCGTGCACGAGCTTGGCCACTACCTCGCCGCCCGTTGGCGCGGCGTCCATGCCGAGGTGTTTTCCATCGGCTTCGGCAAGGCCATTGCAAGCTGGACCGACCGGTCCGGAACCGTATGGAAGCTGGCCTGGATACCCCTGGGCGGCTACGTGAAGATGCACGGCCAGGAGCGTCCGCAGGACGTGCCGGACGAAGTACGGGCAGGCTGGATGGAGGGCCGGACGTATCAGGGCAAGTCCGTGCTGTCGCGGGCAATCATCATCGCCGCCGGCCCAGCCGCGAACTTCCTGCTGGCCATCGTGCTGTTCTCGATCCTGATCGGCTCAATGGGCCGGCCAGTGGCGGTCAAGGAAGCGGTTTTTGGCGGCATCGTTGCCGGCAGCGCCGCCGAGCGCGCGGACCTGCAGGTGGGCGACCGCGTCGAGGCGATTGACGGCGCTCCCGTGCCGATGTTCTCCGACCTGCAGCGAATCGTATCCGCCAGTCCCGGCAAGAGCCTGTCCTTCCGGATACTCCGGGCGAATCAGGAACGCACGGTGGACGTCACCCCCACCAGCCGCGACGTCGGCGGCCAGAGTATCGGTACGCTTGGCGTGAGCACGGCTACCGATTTCGTGCCGGTCGGGCCGTTGCAGGCGATCGGCGCCGGTGCGACGCAAACCTGGGATGTGCTCGCCAACACGGCTGCCGCGCTGGGTCAGATCGTCACTGGCCACCGCAGCACGGCGGAGTTGGGCGGACCGATCAAGATCGCCCAACTGTCGGGTCAGTTTGCCGCGGCGGGAATCGCTAGCTTCGTGGGCCTGATCGCGCTGTTGTCCGTCAACCTGGGCCTCTTCAACCTGCTGCCGATTCCCGTGCTGGATGGCGGACACCTGGTGTTCCTGGCGGCGGAAGGCGTGGCTGGCCGCCCCGTCTCGCAGCGGACGCAAGAATACGGTTTCCGCGCTGGGGCGGCCTTGCTCGCCTGCCTAATTCTCTTTGTATCGTGGAACGACCTTGCCAGTTCCAGCCTGGGCCGTTGGGTGTCCGGCCTGATCGGCTGACGCTTGACGCCCTGACGCGCCGGTCGGTCAGCAGGGGCCGGCGCGCATTGGCCTTGGCGGCGGGCGCATCGGCGCTTACAAGCAGGCGTTAACCGCTGCCCCGGAGGACCTGCCTGTTGTCTCGATACCGCGTCCTTCTGCTTGCCACCGTCTGCGTCGGCCCACTGCTTATCGTGTCCGATACACGGGCGCAGGGCCGGTTGACGCCGCAGGCAGGTCGGGGCCGCGCCGCAGCCGTCAGGGCCGCACAGGCGCCAGCGGTCCCAGGTGGCGCCATCGCCAACATACAGGTCGAGGGCAACCAGCGCATCGAAACGGGAACCATACGTTCCTACATGCTGGTGCAGCCCGGCGACGGCTTCGACCCCGACCGTATAGACCGCAGCCTGAAGACCCTGTTCGCAACCGGCCTGTTCCAAGATGTGAATATCCGGCGCGACGGCAACAACATTGTTGTCAAAGTGGTCGAGAACCCGATCGTCAACCGCATCGCCTTTGAAGGCAACCGCAAGCTGACGGACGACCAACTCCGGCCCGAGCTGCAGCTCCGCGCCCGGGCGGTATATACCCCCCAGCTAGCGCAGGCCGACCGGCAGCGAATCCTGGACCGCTATGCCAAGGCCGGACGTTTCGCCGCGACCGTCGAGCCGAAGATCGTCAGGCTCGACCAGAACCGCGTGGACGTCATCTTCGAGATCAACGAGGGCGAGACCACCCTTGTCAGCCGCATCGCCATCGTCGGCAACAAGGCCTTCAGCGAGAACCGGTTGCGCGAGATCATCAACAGCCGCGAGCAGGCGTTCTACCGCATCCTGTCTTCGTCCGATCAGTATGACCCGGAGAAGATCAACTTCGACAAGGAGCTGCTGCGCCGCTTCTACCTGAAGAACGGCTACGCCGACTTCGAGGTGAAGGACGCGACGGCCGAGTTGTCGCCGGACCGCCGGGCCTTTTTCGTGACCTTCACCATCAGCGAGGGCGAAAAGTATTCTGTCGGCAAGGTGGACATCGACAGCAAGCTGCGGAACCTGAATGGCGAGGACCTGCGCCCGTTGCTGCTGATCGGGCCGGGCGACACCTATGACGGCGATCTGGTGGAACGGACCACCACGGCTCTGCAGGATGCCGTGCAGAACCGCGGCTACGCTTTCGTGGACGTGAAGCCGCGCATCGCCCGCGACAAGGACAAGAAGACCGTTGACCTGGTGTTCGACGTCACCGAGGGACCACGTGTTTACATCGAGCGGCTGGACATTACCGGCAACACCCGCACCAAGGATAAGGTGATCCGCCGCGAGTTCCGGCTGGCGGAGGGCGACGCGTTCAACGCCGCAACCGTACGCCGCTCGCGGCAGCGGCTGCAGGACCTCGGCTACTTCAATGGCGTCACCGTCACGCCCAGCCCCGGCAGCGCGCCGGACCGCGCGATCGTGACGGCTGCGGTAGACGAGAAGGCGACTGGCGAACTGACCCTGGGCGGCGGATACTCGACCGACTCCGGCGCGCTGGTGAACGCCGGCCTGCGGGAGCGCAACCTGATCGGCACCGGCATTGACGCCGGGCTGAATGGAGTGCTGGCGCAACGGCGCAGCCAGGTGGACCTGGCGGTCACGGACCCTTACTTCCTGGACCGCAACCTGGTCGCCGGCTTCGACCTGTTCCTGGTCCGCAACGACAACCAATCCATTGCCGCATACAGCGAGCGGCGGACGGGTGGCGACGTCCGCTTGGGCTATGAGTTCAACGAGCACTTGCGTCAGGCCTGGACCTACTCGCTGGTGGACCGGAACGTTTATAACGTTCAATCGGGCGCCAGCCTTTATGTCCAGAACCAGGCTGGCAGCTCCCTGTTGTCGCAGGTCGGCACCACGCTGGCGCTGGACTACCGCGATAGCCGCACCGACCCGCATGAAGGTTTCCTGATCCGGCTCGGCGCGGATGTCGCCGGGCTGGGCGGCACTGAGCGTTATGTGCGGACCAAGCTGGACGGCAACTACTTCATCCCGCTGGAACGGTTTACCGGCGATGCCGATTGGAGCATTGCAATCACCGGAGGCGCCGGCTACCTGGCGCAGCTTGGCCGCCAGGAGAAGATCATTGACCGCTTCTTCCTGGGCGGTGACAACCTGCGCGGCTTCCAGTCCGGCGGTGCCGGGCCGCATGCCGTGGGAACTGGGACCAGCCCGACGGTGGACAGCATCGGCGGTCGGCTGATCTACACCCAGTCCACCGAATTGCGCTTCCCGCTGCCGATCTCGGCCGATCTTGGCCTGTCCGGACGCACCTTCGTGGACATCGGCTCGCTGTCCGAGGTCACCAAGATCGCCAGCACGGTGGTCACCAACGATCCGACGCCACGCGTCGGTGCCGGCGTCGGCGTATCCTGGAAGACGCCGTTCGGACTGATTAACGTTGACCTGGCCCAGGCCGTCGTCAAACGCAAATACGACCAAACCCAGCTTTTCCGGTTTGGCTTCGGAACGAGGTTTTAAGCCGATGCCCCACTTTCTTCGCTCCGCCGTCGTGGCGACCGGCGTCCTGTTCACCACTGGTGCCCTGGCGCAGCAGCAGCCTGGCTGGTTTGTGCCGCCAGCCGGCGGCGGGACGGCGTCGCCACGTCCGGGGCAAGCGGCCCCATCCCGGCCGGTGGC
>CAXTDP010000326.1:0-6537 GCA_964242295.1 uncultured Acetobacteraceae bacterium
GCGAGCAGGGCCTTGTGCTGGGCCAGCGCTGCGTGGACGGCAAGTCGAACGAGATCACCGCGGTGCCTGAGCTGCTGGACCAGCTCGCGCTTGAGAACAGCATCGTGACCTTGGACGCCATGGGGTGCCAGACCGCGATTGCCGAGAAGATCCTGACACGCGGGGGCGACTACCTGCTGACGCTCAAGGGCAACCATCCCCTGGCGCATGCGGCCGTGGTGAAGCACTTCGACCAGCGCTGCTTCCGCGTTGGCGCACCGCACCGGGCTGACTGCGACGCGTTCGACGACACGCACGGCCGTCTGGTCCGCCGCCGGGTGTTCGCCAGCACCGATGCGGCGGCACTGGATGCCCTGAGCGGCTGGCCGGGCTTGCGCACCGTGCTGGCGGTTGAGAGCATCCGCAGCGTCAACAGCGCACCCACCAAGGTCGAAAGCGAGATCCGCTACTTCCTGTCGAGTTGCCCTGACGACCCAGCCGTCTTGGGCAAAGCCATACGCTCGCACTGGGCGGTGGAGAACGCACTCCACTGGGTGCTGGATGTGACGTTCCGGGAGGATGACAGCCGCGTTCGCGACCGCACCGCGGCGCGCAACCTGGCCTTGCTGCGCAAGATCGCTCTCAACATCGTCGGCCGCGACAAGACAACCAAAGCCAGCGTGCGTGCCCGGCGCAAAAAGGCCGCCTGGAACGACGCCTACATGCTTGTCTGATGATGTTTCTGCCCTTTCCGGCAAAGATGGGGCGCTGCCGGCGAGGTGCGAACTCGCCGGCAGCGGGAGGGGACGGGTCGAGTACATGCTGGCCGTGATGGGTCGAGCTTGAGTGTGACCGCCCCTCTCTTTTCCTCGTGGCCTGAACGGATACCCGGGCGTCATGGCCCGTATGACAAGCAAAGGACCTGGAAAAGATGACCGCCACCATAGCGCAGACTGTCGGCGTCGACATCTCCAAGCTCACCCTTGACGTCTACCTCCACCCCCAAGCTACAGCACGGCAATTCCCTAACACTACGGCCGGCATCAAGGCCCTGTTGGCTTGGCTCGGTCAAACCACTGTCCATCGCATCATCTTCGAACCCACCGGCGCCTACCATCACCGTCTCGAACGTCAGCTCGGCAATGCCGGCGTGCCCATGGTCAAGGTCAATCCGCTGCAGGCCAGACGTTTCGCAGAAGCCATTGGGCAGCGTGCTAAAACCGACGCCGTCGATGCTGCCATGCTCGCCCGCTTCGGAGCGCTGGATGCGCTGCAAGACAGGCCGATGGTCAGCCAGACGCTCAGCGACATGAAGGAGCTGCTCGTCGCCCGGCGCGGCCTGGTCAAGGATCGTGTTGCTGCGTCCAACCGGAACCACGTCCACCGTGCGTCCTTGCTCAAGCGGCTGGCCGGTCAGCGGCTTCGTCAAGTTGAACGGCAGATTGCCGCCATCGATGCCGCCTTGCGGAGCCTTTGCAGATCCGATGCCGAGCTGAAAGCCCGCCTCGACATCCTCGTCAGCATCCCGGCCATCGGTGAGGCTACCGCGCTTGCCATGCTGATCGAGATGCCCGAGCTCGGCACGATCGACAACAAATGCGTTGCAAGCCTCGCTGGCCTAGCCCCGATCGCCCGCGACTCAGGACAACACAGCGGCAATCGTTACATTCGAGCCGGCCGCGCTCATTTCCGCCAAGCCCTCTACATGCCAGCTCTGGTTGCGATCCGCTTTAACCCGGACATGAAGACCAAGTATCAGGCCCTCATCACCGCCGGCAAGCCGCCCAAAGTCGCCATTATCGCCGTCATGCGGAAGCTCGCAATCCTCGCCAACGCGCTGCTCCACGGACAGCGAACCTGTACGCCAAAGGCCGCTTGACCAACACGGATACTCAAGCTCCTGGCTGAATAACCGATGAACTCTGTGTGCAACCGACACAAAATCTCATGCGTAGCCCCTGCGCGTCCTCGCCGGGAACGAGGCCGGCCTCTACGCAGCGGCGCACAACCTGCTCGAACATGGCACGGAACACGTTGCCGTCGCGGAAGCGGTGATGCCGGTTCTTGCTGAAGGTGCTGTGGTTCGGCACGACGTCGCCCACAACAAGGCGGCAGAACCAGCGATGCGCCAAGTTGAGGTGCATCCCGGCGCAGAGCTTCCGCTCGGAGCGGATGCCGCCGAGGTAGCCGACCAGCAGCATGCGTATCATCAGCTCCGGATCGATCGAGGGACGCCCGATCAGGCTATAATGGGGCGCCATGATGCGCCGGATGAACGCCGTGTCCAGCAATGCGTCCACCGCACGAAGCAAGTGGTTGGCTGGAAGGTGGTCATCGATCCGGACCGTGGAAAACACCGGCTCCGCCATGACCCGCTTGCCCATCATCACCGCCTCCATCGCACCATGGAGATCAATGAATCACATCCGCTCGCACCGTCCTAACGCCGGCTGCCGCGCCTTTTTCAACAGCATCACTTCTTTGTCGTGAGTTGTCGGAGTGCGTGTTAAAACGGGCACTTTCCTTCACGACAAGCCCGCAGCAATCATTTGACGGATAATCTGCTCTGGTCGAGGTTGTCGTGAGCAGGTTGAGCTATAAGGATGACGGAGCTGGTTGGCTACGCCAGGGTATCTACCCGCGAGGAGCGGCAGGTGTTCGACCGCCAGGTGGACGCGCTCAAGGCCGCCGGGTGCGGGCGCGTCTTTGAGGATCGCGGCAGCGGCGCCAGCTCGGAGCGGGCCGGCTTAAAGGAGTGCCTGGGCTACCTCCGTCGCGGTGACGTGCTGGTCGTGCTCGACCTCGACCGCCTCGGCCGCTTAGCCGGTGAGTTGATCCGCCTCGTGGACGAGCTGGAGGCCAAGGGCGTCGGCTTCCGCGCGCTGAACGCCTCGTTCGACACCACGACGCCCATGGGCCGCGCCTTCCTGCAAATCCAGGCGGCGTTTGCCGAGATGGAGCGCAACGTCATCCGCCAGCGGGTCAAGGAAGGCATCGCCGCCGCGCGTGCCCGCGGGCGCAAGGGCGGCCGCCCCCGCCTGATGACGCCCGAGCGGCTGCGCTATGCCCAGCACCTCATGGCAGATAGCAGCCGCAGCATCCCCTCGATCTGCCGCGAGCTGGGCGACGTGCCCGCGAGCACGCTCTACCACTACCTGCACGCGGACGGCACGCTCAAGGGGCCAGGTGTCAGGCTTTTCGAGACAATTACCGCCGGGGAAGGGCAGGGAGCTCATTCCTGAACCAACGCTTTGATTCGGACCGTGCCAACCTGACCGGCCGCGCGCGGCAGATCATCGCCGAGGCTGCCACGACTACCATCCGGGTGCAGACCACCCGCATCGAGGTGCAGGGCAACGCCGACCGCCGCGACGCGCACGCCGTGCAAGCAGAACTGGTTCGCCGCGGCGTGTTGCAGGCCGCAATCAACGTCCAGGGCCCTCGGCAACGCCGATCCGGAGGTCCGGTAGCAGCCGAACCGAAACTGCATTTCAGTTTGCCTAGAAGCTCTATCGGCTAGGTGGCAGCGCACGGCCGCTATTTCGACGCCAAGCAGACTTTGACGGATCGACTGATGGCCTTTCGTACTGCGCCGCTGCCATGTTCGGCGGGCGCCGCATGTGCCGCGTCAGGACGCCAATGCAGTCGCCGCCTCCGGCCGGCCCAGAAAGGCCGTCGGTGTCATGGTCGTAACCTGCCGGAAGGCGCACGAGAATGCAGCCGTACTAGCAAAACCAGCTTCCGAAGACACTCGGGTGATCGCGTTCCCCCTGGCAAGTCGATCCATTGCGTGAACGATCCTCGCCCGCTGACGCCAAGCTTTGAAGGTGAGCCCTGTTTCAATTGGGAATAGTCGGCTCACAGTGCGGACGGACGTCGCGGCGCGTGATGCCAGTTCGCTCACGTCCAACCGGTTCTGGTGATCGCCAAAGGCGAGGTCGGCCACACGCCGCCCGACGAGGCTTGTGGGCAAGGGAAGGAAGGTGGGCGCGTCTGCCGTCTCGGTGAGTTCGTGAAGCATGAGCCTGACTACGAGTTCGGCCTTATCCGGTCCGGTATCGGCCGCGAAGGCCGCAACAAGCAGAGAGCGCAGGAGCGGAGTGACCCGCAGCGCAAATGCCCTGCCAAGCGGCGTTGATGGCGCCCAATCGCGTGCCGCCGATGGCTGCCAGTGCACCATCCAGAGCTCGGCATCGGTCAGCACCTCTACCCGATGTGGAATCCCTGCGGGAACCCAGACGGCGAGTTGGGGCGGCACCAGCCAACGGCCTTCTTCCGTGTGAACTTGCACCATGCCCGAGGCGGCGAAGGTCAGTTGCGGCTCCCCGTGGGCATGGATAGGCAGTCCCATGCCGCGCTGCTTGGTACCCCGATGGATGGTAAAGGGAAGCTCTGGCATCGATTGGCCTCTGCGCGATACTAATTGGCGTCACATCGTCAAAACGCTCGGCTATCACGGCGCCCGTCGCTGGTCGAGTACTCATCACGGTTTGGGTGCGCCCGGCGGCAAGTTCGAACCGAACAGGGTCTACCGTCTGATGTCGCACCACCTCGCCGAACCGGTCCGGACGAACCGCAGCCTGCCCCTGCTCTACTGGCTCGCGCTGGCGTTGTTCGTTGCCTACCTCTGCATCGCCGCGGCCTTGCCAGTCGTCCCGGTGTTCGTCACGGCCAAGCTGGGCTATGGCAACGGTCTTGCCGGTCTCGCGGTCGGGATCGCGTTCGCGTCCACCATCCTGACCCGCGGGCTGGCCGGCCGCATCGCCGACGGCCGGGGCAGCAGGTGCTGCATGGTCTGGGGACTGCTGATCTACGCCGCGGCCGGGCTGGTGTGCGGCGCCGCGAGCTGGCCAGGTCTCCTGGCTCCGGTCGCGTACGCTGTCCTCCTCGCCGGCCGGCTGCTGCTCGGGCTGGGCGAAAGCCTGGCAACGGTCGGGCTGATTGCCTGGTGCTTCGGCGTGACAGGGCCGCACCGCTCGGGCCTGGTGTTCGCGGTGGTCGGCATGTCCCTGTACGCGGCACTCGCTGTCGGCAGCCCGATAGGCGTGGCGCTGTTCGAGTGGGCCGGCTTCGCAGGCGCGATGGCGGCATGCACGTTCGCTCCGCTCCTGGCACTGCTGATGGTTCTGCCGGTCGAAGCCGTTCCCGTCGCCGCCGGCGCTCGGCCATCCTTCTGGCGCATTATCGGTCGCATCTGGGAGCCGGGCCTGGCGCTTACGCTCCAAGGCGTCGGTTCCGCCGCAATCGGCGCTTTCGTGACCCTGATGTTCCTGAGTCGCGGCTGGCCGCACGCGGGATTGGGCTTGACCTGCTTCGGCAGCGCTTTCGTGCTGGTGCGCGTCCTGGCCGGGCACTTGCCGGATCGGATCGGCAGCACCCCGGTCGCTCTGGTATCCATGGCCGTTGAGGCGGCTGGGCAGTTTCTCCTATGGCAGGCGCCCAATCCGGTCACGGCGCTCGCCGGCGCCGTCCTTACGGGCCTCGGCTGTTCTCTCATGTTCCCGGCCATAGGCATCGAGGTGGTGCGGCGCGTGCCGGCCCACATGCGTGGTACTGCGGCGGGAGGCCTGGCGATGTTTCAGGACTTGGCCCTCGGCGCGACCGGCCCGGTGACGGGCGTGCTGGCCGACCGCCTCGGCTACAGCACCGTGTTCCTGGCCGGTGGCTTGGCCGCAGGCCTGAGTTTCCTCGTGGTGCTTGTCATCGCGCGGAAAGGTCGCCGCCAGGCCGTCTGAGCCTGTCGTGTGGCTGACAGAACGGTCTCCAAGATCGTCAGCGCTCCTCTACCCCTCACAACACGCAGAACGGAGTCATTAAAAATGAAATCAGCGGTCATCAACGAGTATGGCGACAACAGCGTGGTGCAGTATACCGACGTCGACCATCCAGAACCCCAGGCCGGCGAAGTGCTGGTGAAAGTCCACGCGGCGGGCGTCAACCCGGTGGACTGGAAGATCCGTGGCGGTGCGGGTCAGCGCATGGGCATGACCCTGCCCATCCACCTGGGCAGCGAGATCACCGGTATCGTTGAAAAGCGTGGCTATGGCGTCAGCAGCTTCAAGGAGGGCGATGCCATCTACGGCATCATCAAGTCCGGCGGTTTCGCCGAATATGCCGTGGCCAACGCAGCGGACATGGCGCGCAAGCCCGCCAGCATCGACTTCATCCATGCGGCCGCGGTACCGCTCGGCGCCCTGACCGCATGGCAGGCGATGTTCGACGTGGCCAGGCTCGCCAGCGGCCAGCGCCTCCTCGTCACCAACAGTTCGGGCGGCGTTGGCTCCATGGCGGTGCAACTTGCCAAAGCGAAAGGCGCGCACGTTACTGCCATGGCCTCTGGGCACAACGAGGAGTACGTCAGGGGCTTGGGCGCTGACGAGTTCATCGACTACACCAAGCAGCCTTTCGAGCAGGTGGCTCGCGACATGGATGTCGTTTTCGACACGGTGGGCGGGGAAACCTTTCAACGGGCGTTCGGTTCTCTCAGAAAGGGTGGCTTCCTGGTAACCTCGGTCGCGTTCCCCAAGGATGAGGCGCAGCAGCACGGCGTCTCCGTCG
>CAXTDP010000327.1:0-345 GCA_964242295.1 uncultured Acetobacteraceae bacterium
CAGCTTATGCGGACCACCCCCTGGTGGGCGACGTGCGCGGCGTCGGCCTGATCGCCGGCGTCGAGCTGGTCGCGGACAAGGCGACCCGTGCCCCGTTCCCGGCCAGCGCGGGCGTGGGCCTGCGGGTGCAGGCGGGATGCGAGGCCGCCGGGCTGATCGTGCGCGCCATCGGCGACCGCATCGCCTTCACTCCGCCGCTCATCATGGACGAGGCGGAAATCGCCGCGATGTGCAGCCGGTTCGGGCAGGGGCTGGACGCAGCATGGCGCGGGATGCAGGCTGCGCCGAGCCTGGCCGCAGAGTAGAGCCTCCTTCCCCCTCTCCCTTCGGGAGAGGGCCGGGGGG
>CAXTDP010000327.1:355-6529 GCA_964242295.1 uncultured Acetobacteraceae bacterium
TGGTCCTGCGACGCTGGCGGTTCTCCGCTCCGCAGCCAAGACCCCCTCACCCCAACCCTCTCCCGGAGGGAAAGGGAGCAGATGCAGGCTGCCCCTACTCCGCCGCTTGCGCCGTGACGGCAGGCGCGGCCTCAACAGTCAGGAACCGCTCCGCCTCCAGCGCCGCGATGCAGCCCGTGCCCGCCGCCGTGATGGCCTGGCGCCAGTGCTTGTCCTGCACGTCGCCGGCCGCGAACACGCCGGGCACGCTGGTCTGCGTCAAGCCTGGCCGAGTCACGACATAGCCCTCCGCGTCCAGCTCGACTTCCCCACGGAACACCGTCGTGTTCGGCGTGTGGCCGATGGCGATGAACACGCCGTCCACCGGCAGGTCCTGCACCGCGCCGCTCTGCACGTGCCGGATTCGCAAGCCCGTCACCACCTCCGGCGTGCCGCCGCCCAACACCTCCTCGATCGCGCTGTCCCAGATCACCTCCACCTTCGGGTGCTCGAACAGGCGGCGTTGCAGGATGCGCTCGGCACGTAGCGTGTTGCGGCGGTGAACCAGCGTCACCTTCTCGGCATGGTGGGTCAGGAACAGCGCCTCCTCGACGGCGGTGTTGCCGCCGCCGACCACAGCCACCTGCTTGCCCCGGTAGAAGAACCCGTCGCAGGTCGCGCAGGCCGACACGCCCGCACCCTGCAGCCGCTTCTCGCTCGGCAGGCCAAGCCAGCGGGCCTGGGCGCCGGTCGCGATCACCACGGTGTCCGCCAGGTAGATGTCGCCGCTGTCCCCGGTGCAGCGGAATGGGCGCCGGCTAAAATCCACCTCCATCACGAGATCGCTGATGATGCGGGTGCCGACGTGCCGGGCCTGCTTCTCCATCTGGTCCATCAGGAACGGGCCTTGGATCGCGTGCTCGAAACCCGGGTAGTTTTCCACGTCGGTGGTGATCATCAACTGGCCGCCGGGCTGCAGGCCGGACACCAGGATCGGCTCCATGCCGGCGCGGGCGCCGTAGATGGCGGCGGTGTAGCCTGCCGGCCCGGCGCCGATGATGAGCATGCGGGTGGCGATCGTTTCGGGCATCGGCGCGGGGTCCTTCGTGCGACACAGTGAATATCGGAGCAGGCACCAGGGCTTGCAAGCAACTGCCGGCGGTGGCCTGCCCCGCCCCGGCGTGATACCCACGGATGGCACCAGCAATGGACTCCAGCGGAATGGCCCATCCCCGGACGGACGCGCTGCGGCTGCGGCTGCTTGCCCACCTGCTCACCCGATTCATCCGCAACGGCACCATGCGCCTGGTCGCGGCGGACGGCACGCTGCACCAGTTTGGCGGCCACGGCCCCAGCCCGTCCGTCACGGTGCGGCTGCACGACGCCGCGCTCTATACCAAGCTGTTCCGCAACCCGGAGCTGTATGCGGGCGAGGCCTACATGGACGGCACCCTGACGTTCGAGGACGGGGCGGACGTCGGCGGCTTCATGGAGCTGTTCGCCGCCAACCGCGGCGGCCTGGCCGCGCACCCGGTGCAGGCGCTGCTGCGCCGCGGCTGGCGTGCGATGAAGGGCATTCACCAGGCCAACCCGGAAAAGGCCGCCAAGGCGAACGCCCGGCACCATTATGACCTTTCGACCGACCTGTACCGCCTGTTCCTGGACGAGGGCCTGAACTACTCCTGCGCCGTGTTCGACAACCCGGCCACCGACACGCTGGAAGCGGCGCAGGACCGCAAGCTGCGCCGCGCCACCGCCAAGCTGCGGCTGCGCCCGGGCATGACGGTGGCGGAGATCGGCTCGGGCTGGGGCGCCTTCGCCATCCATATCGCGGCCACGACCGGCGCGCGGGTAACGGCGATCAACGTCTCGCCGGAGCAGTTGCGCGTCGCCCGGGACGCCGCCGCGGCGGCAGGCGTCGCCGCCCTAGTGGAATTCCGCGAGCTGGATTACCGCGAACTCCAAGGCCGGTTCGACCGCGTGGTGTCCGTCGGCATGATGGAGCATGTCGGCGTCGGCCACTTCGACGAATACCTCCGCAAGATACGCAGCCTCCTGGCGCCGGACGGCTTCGCTTTCGTGCACTGCATCGGGCGGATGCGCCCACCGGGCAGCACCGGTCCGTTCATCCGCAAGTATATCTTCCCCGGCGCCTACGTGCCGTCATTGTCGGAGGTGTTCGCCAGCACGGAGCGGGCGGGCCTGTGGGTCGCGGACATGGAGGTGCTGCGCCTGCACTACCATTACACCTTGCAGCACTGGCGCCGCCGCTTCGCCGCCAACCGGGCACGGGCGGCGGAACTGTATGACGAACGGTTCTGCCGCATGTGGGAATGGTATCTCGCCGCGGTGGACGTAGGCTTCTCCAACGGCAGCAACATGGTGTTCCAGTTGCTGCTGTCCGAACGGATAGACGCCGTGCCGATCCTGCGCGACTACATTGTGGACGACCTGCGGGCGATGGCCAACCCAGCGGGATAACGGCAACCCACCCGGTTGCGGAGGGTTCCCCCATCGCAATTCTTGTAATAAAGTTGCGCGATAACCTGGGCTTGACCACTTCATGAAGCTTGGCGCCGACCAACCGGACCTGGATGCGATTGACCGCCGCATCCTGATCGAGCTGCAGCAGGACGGCCGCATGACCAACGTCGAGCTGGCCCGCCGTGCCGAGATTACTGCCCCGCCCTGCCTCCGCCGGGTCCGCCGGCTGGAGGAGGCCGGGATCATCCGCGGCTATCACGCCGACACCGACCCGGCCCGGCTGGGCTGGGAGATCGTGTTCTTCGCCCTGATCGGCCTGGACAGCCAGAAGGAGTCGGTGCTGTCCGCCTTCGAGACCCTGGTGGACGGCTGGCCCGAGGTCCGCGAGTGCCACATGATCCGCGGCGGCGGCGACTTCCTGCTGCGCCTGGTGGCGCGGGACACGGCGCACCAGAACCAACTAACCCAGCGCCTGACCGGCGCCGTGGCGGTCAGCCGGGTGCAAACGCTGCAAACCATACGCACCAGCCGGAGCCTGGCGGGGGTGCCGCTGTAGGCGTCCGACTCTCCCCCGTCGCCGCCGAGGAAAAGCATTTCGTTTTGTTTCCGATTTGGTTATGGAAGGAAGCTCTGGTCCGCAGCCCAGGAGATCCTTCGACCATGATCGGCAGCCCCGTCGCAATCCGGTCCACGCTGAACGCGATCCGCGCCAGCATCCGGCAGCAGGCGCTCTCTCAACTCACGTCCGCCAAGGGCGTGAGGGTCACCGACCCCGGCAAGGACGCGTTCTGGCGCAAGCTGGGGCTGCAAGAGGCCCGGCTCCGGACTATCATGCGTCAGTTGCACGGCCGGCAGCACGCCCACGAGAATGAGCGCTCCCTCCTGTGGCGCATTCCACGCGACCGGCGCTATCCGGCGCAGCAGTCAGTGGACGACCGGGAGGCCGTGACCCTCGACCTGATCGAACTGGCTGAGACCACCTTGCGCGAGTTGCTGGAGTTCTCGGGCGACCTTCCCAATATGAAGCCCGGCGACTGGGAAAAGCTTGGCGAGGACGTCGTGAGCCTGGCTGTCAAAGTGGACAAGGCCGTGCTTCATGCCGCCGTGCAGCAGTTGCAGAAGGGGCCGGCCTTCACCGTCACGAATGCCCATCCCGGACTCAACCTGGATCAGTTGTCGCCCTTGGTCGGCCTGTTGGTGGCCGTGATCGCGTCCAAGCTGCGCAAGGGAAAGCACCCCCGCTGACCCCACTGGCATCAGGCCGGCGCCAGGAACCGGTCCACCGCGTCCCAAACCATCCGCCGATGCGCGTCATGCTCGCGCAGCAGCTCATGCCGGGCGCCCGGAAACTCCACCAGCGTCGCCTGCGGCAGCCGGGCCACGAACCGCCGGGTGGCACGGTTGTCCACCAGCCGGTCATCGCCGGCCAGCAGGACCAGCACCGGGCAGGTGATCGCCCGGGCAAAACTCGGGCGTTGCAGCGCCGCGATGCTGGCCGACGCCGCGCGCAGCCATCCCCAGGTCGCCCCGCCCACCTGCAGCGCCGGCTGGTCCCGCATCCAGGCGGCATCGGCGGCATAGCGGTCGGCGCAGCCGGTCAATGGATTATCGTCGAATGGCCGGTCCAGCGGCGGCAGCCGGCTGGTGCCCGGGCCGGGACGCCCCGCCACACCGGGAACCAGGCACGCCGCCCAGGCCAGCAACCGCAACGACCGCAGCGACAACCCGCGCTTGTGCCGGAAATCCATCATGGGCGCGGACAGGATCGCCCGCCCGAACACCGGTGCCCGCCGGGCCAGCAGATGCGCGCCGAGGTGCCCGCCCATCGAGTGCGCCAGCAGCACCAGTGGCCGGCCCCCCGCATCCGGCAGCACCAGCCGGTCCAGCAGCAGGTCCAGGTCGCCCAGGTAATCGGTGAACCGCACGGCATGGCCCGGCACAGGATCAGGCAGCAGCCGCGACGATTGGCCCTGGCCACGCCAGTCCAGCGACCACACCGCAAAGCCGCGGGACCGCAGCTCCGCCACCGGCTCCAGGTATTTTTCGATGAACTCCGTGCGCCCATTCAGTAGCAGCACCGTTCCACGCGGCCCGCCAGGCCAGGAGGCGGCACGCAGGCGCAGCCCATCCGGCGTATCGAGCCAATGGACTGTGCCGCCGGACGCCTCGATGCCCAAGCTGCCCGTTTCCCCTAGCGCACCGCGGACCCGGCCCGCTTCACCGGCAAGGCCCACGCCGGGGCGCACCCAACCGGTCCCGGCGCACGCGCGATCAGCGCCAGAACGTCCGGTTCAGGTAGCTATGCTGCGTGGCTCCAAGTCCCGGACCCGCCACCGCGGCACCAGGGGGCAGGCTGTTCGGCGGCTGCGGCTCGCTGGCATCGTTGACCAGGCCGGTGCCGGGCGGCGTTTGCGCGGACACCAGGTCCGGTCCCTGCTGGATGACGCCGCATCCGCCCAGCAAGGTAAGCAGCGTCAGGACCATGCCGCGCGTCGCCATCAATATGTCCTTGGCCTCGCGAATGCCCGATAGATCGCAAGTATGATGACCGCCCCGACCACCGAGCCGATGAAGCGCGCTCCCTGATACGGCCCGTACCAGCCCAGCGCCTGGCCCAGGAATGTCGCCACCACGGACCCGGCGATCCCCAGCGCGATGGTGATGAAGAAGCCGCTGAACTCGCGCCCGCCCATGATGAGCTTGGCAACTATGCCCGCCAGCCCGCCGATGATGACTGTATATAGGATGCCGCCGCCGTACATGTCCCCGCCTCCAAGCAATGATCGTCGCGACCTAACACCCCAGCCCCCGATACGTTCCAGGTCCGCTTCCCAGGTCCGCCCCCAAAGCTCGCTCCCCAGGCTTGACGCCGGCCCGGCAGGGGCGGATCGACAATCCATGTCCCGCCCTGCTCCCTGGCTGCTGGCGCTCGCAGCCCTGACCGGGCTGCGGCTGTGGGCCGCCGCCATCCTGCCGTTGTCGGCCGATGAGGCGTACTATTGGACTTGGTCGCACGCCTTGGCGCCAGGTTACTTGGACCATCCGCCGATGGTGGCGCTGTGGATGCGGGCCGGAACCCTGCTGGCAGGGGAGGGGGCGCTGGGTCTGCGGCTGCTCGGTCCTTTATCGGCGGCGGCGGGGTCGCTGCTGCTGGCGCGGACGGCGGACGCCGTGCAGCCCGGCGCCGGCATCCCCGCGGCGGTGCTGTTCAACGGGACGCTGCTGCTGGGCGCGGGAGCCATCACCATGACGCCCGACACGCCGCTGCTGTTCTTCTGGACCCTGGCGCTATGGGCGCTGTCCCGCCTGCTGCTGGGCGGACCCGGCCCCTGGTGGCTGCTGGCCGGCGCGGCATCCGGCCTGGCGCTATGCAGCAAGTACACCGGCGGATTCCTGGGTATCGGCATCGTGCTATGGCTGGCCTGGGTGCCGGGCCTGCGCCGATGGTTCATCAGCCCCTGGCTATGGACGGGCGGAACCATCGCCGCCGCCCTGTTCGCCCCGGTGCTGGCCTGGAACGCCGGGCATGGCTGGGCCAGCCTGGCGAAGCAGGGTGGACGCGCCGGGGACTGGGCGCCGGCCGCGGCCCTGCGCCACCTCGGGGAGCTGCTGGCCGGGCAAGCCGCACTGGCGACGCCGCTCGTCTTCGTCCTGCTGGCCGTCGGCGCCTTCGCCGCCGCCCGCCTGGCCCGGCGGCAGGACCCCGGCTGG
>CAXTDP010000328.1:0-6500 GCA_964242295.1 uncultured Acetobacteraceae bacterium
ACCAAGGCTGCCCACCGCGGGTCGTGCGTGGTTCGGCCGCCCATCCCGCAATTGCGTCGTCGGTAAACCAAACTGTCAGGCTGCCGCGCTGGCGCAGGCTGGCGTCATAGGCTGGCCAGTTCGTCACCCGACGTCGCGCCCGCGGGATGTGACAGCGGCGGTTCTGGTTCAGCTTGAACGGCACAATGAGCATCCCAGCGTCAGGAACGGAGGCGACCTTCTACTCTGCCCAGCTTCTCAGCACCAACCAGCCGATCCGTGCACCACGCTGCCTTACCGCCGAGGTTGGTGGCGGCACCCTTAACCCGATCCTCGTCCATGACTTTGCTCCTCACACCGCCGGATGCGCCTTGACTGGCGGCACGGCATGTAAGACCCATCCCTTTCAGGGTGTTCGTTACTTGATAATACTATATATAGATGTCGAGAGCATAAATAATGCGGCCATATATGCTGGATTTTACTTTGTCATTGCGAGTGGGTTGAGCAACCGCAACGCGCGGCCCTGGGACCATGCTCCCCAGGCAAGCCAGAAACTAGCCACTCAGCGGCCGGCGCCTACTGAAACTCCCTGAAAGGGGTGCATGTAAGACCCCCTAACGCCGAATGCCTGGATAGTTTCATCACGGCGGGAGGTGCTCTCTCTGCCATATCGCTGCTGTCATATGGCGGCTGCGCACGCACGATGGCAGCGGGTCCAGGTGATGCCGGTGTTCCTCGGCAAGGCCTATGTTGAGGGTCAGGGTTAAGCTGGAGGAGCGCTACTTCTTCGAGAGAGCCACTTCCTGGCGTCTGCATCTTGTTCGAGCAACTGCAGGACGTCGGCATCCGCATTGCGCTCGCCTCCTCGGTTAAGGAGAACAAGCTGGAGGCTTGCAGCGGGTCGTTGATATCGCGAACTCGATGCAAGAACATACCTCGTCCAGCGACGCCGAGAAAAGCAGGCTACGTCTGCGCATCCTCCCGGCCATCTTGGAGGGGCTGGGCCACCCATGGCCGGGGGTCGTGGTGGTGGTCGTGGTCGTGGTCGGCAATATGCCGTATGACGCTGAAGACGGAGGCGAGGTGGGCCTGCGGACGACCGGCGTCTGCGCGGCGGCTTCTCCGGGCAGAGCCTTCATAGTGTCGGCTGCGTTGCAATCCTCTGCGACCCAGCCGACCTGCCCGCCTATCTGGATCGGTCGTCGCTTGCTTGGGAGTTGGCATCGTGAACAGGTCCATCGGTGCCGTGTTGCTCGCCACCTTCTGCACCAGTTGCACGCTGGCGACGGCCACGCCGCCGCAGGTGGAGGTCGCCGGGGTTCGATTGCGTGACGCCGGTCTGCTCGACCAGTCCCTGGCTGTGACTCTGTGCGTCACCAACCCGAACGCCTCGGAGCTGTCGTTTCGGCGCATCACGGTGGGGGTGGACGCCGAGGGCAGCCTGCTGGCCGAAGGCGTCAGCGACACCGCCATACGCTTGCCGCCGGGATCGTCGGTCCTGGTGCCGTTCGCCGTCGTCAGCACGGTGCGCAACCTCGGGCCGCAGCTCCTAGGCGTGCTCCGCACCGCGGCACTGGACTACCGCCTGCACGGGACTGTCACGCTGGATACCCTAGGCATCACCGTGCCGTTCAGCCGCAGCGGGCGCCTGGACCTGCTCACCGCCGGGTCGGGGTTGCTGGCCGACGCCGCCGCGCCGGGCACCCTGCGCTGCAAGCCGCCGGTCTGAAACATCCAAGCTGGCCTGCGACATCGCTGTCCTTATTGCTGCTCCTGATCGGCTTGCGCCTTGCCACAGCAGGCTTGGCCGCCATGGCTGGACGGCGTGGGCAAGATTGCCAATCCAGTGTAAGACCTTCTAACGTCACGGGGCCGCTTCGTTGCACCCTGCGGCAAAGAAGCTGAGCTGCTGCAACGCCCGACGAGCCCGCGACAGGGCAGGCTATCAGCTTGCCAGCGCCGTCGAACAGCCGAGGAGGATACGTCATGTCCGAGACCCAGGACGGCAGCAAGCCGGGACTGCTGCCAGATATTGCTGAACAGGCGACAACGGAAACCCAGACGATCGAGCTGCTCGAGGAGGTGTTGCGCGTAGCTAAGCGCACCGTCGAGCATGGCCGGGTGCGGGTGTCCGTGTTGACCGAGACCGAACAGCGCCAGGTGCGCGAAACCCTGCGGTCGAGCCGGGTCGAGGTGGAGCATGTGGCCGTCAGCCGGCGGCTGGAGGCAGGCGAGGCCATGCCGCAGGCCCGCACCGAAAACAACGTGCTGATCATCCCCGTGGTCGAGGAGATGCTCGTTATGGAGAAGCGGCTCGTCGTGGTCGAGGAGATGCATATCCGGATCGTGCAGAGCCAAGAGGAGGTCGGGCAGACGGTACCGCTCCGCCGGCAGCGCGCGGTGGTAGAGCGCTTGACGGCCGGAGAAGAAGGCGCCTCGCCATGAGCGGCCCTGCCCGTACGTTCGACGAGCAGGCCACGTCGGTCCATGGCATGCCCACCCAACTTCCCACCATCAGGCTCGCAGCACCGGCTGATCAGGTGCATGGCCGGTTGATCCTGCGCGACTGGGATGCGCAACCCCCGGCTCAGGGCGCTCCTGCTGGACACGACCTGTTCCAAGAACTGCGGTTCGAGGTGGCGGAGGTGGCGGAGGTGCTTGTGCTGGAGACGAAGGCGCGTGCGTACGAGGAGATCGTCCTCAACAAGGAGGCGCTGGATCGCATCGAGACAGTCACGGCGACGCTGCGCCACCAGGAGGCCGAGGTTGTCGTCGAGGTCGCTGACCTGTGCAGGGCCAGCCCGACGCAACGGCCGCCTTCGGCCTAGCAATCGCTGCAGGGCCATAAAAGTCCGTTTACAATAAAGCGGCGCCCTCGCCCGTGAAGATATAAGCTGCCTGCCGGATGAAGCAGCAGGACAGCAAGGGCAAGGCACGCGAGGGCTACCACCACGGCAACCTGCGCGAGGCTCTGGTGCAGGCGGCCCTGGCGATGATCGCCGAACGCGGGGTGCCCCGCTTCGCCATCGCCGAGTTGGCCCGCATCTTGGGTGTCAGCACGGCCGCACCCTACCGCCACTTTCGCGATCGAGACTCCTTGCTGGCCGAGGTGGCCCGGCGCGGCTTCGAGGGGCTGCAAACCGAGTTGGCTGGCGCCGTAAAGGGTGCAGGCACGAACCCAGTCGCCGCCCTGGAAGGGTGCGCGCAAGCCCATTTGGCATTCGCTGGACGCGAGGCGTCAATGTATGCCGCCATGTTCGAATCGCAGTTGCCGATGAGCCAGCACCCGGAGCTTTCGGCAGCTCACAATGCGGCCTTCCTGATCCTGCGCCGGGCTGCCGAAGCCGCCTGCAACAGCAGCCACGCCCCGCGCCGGCCGCCTGGGCACATGGTGGCCCTGCATGTGTGGTCGTTGACCCATGGCATCGCCACCCTGTTCGTCGTCGGCCGGGACGGGGATGCCAACCGCCAGTTGCCGATGTCACCGGCGGACCTGCTGGAGGCCGGGCTGCTCGTCTATTTGCAGTCCCTCGACATGCCGACGCAGGGCTAAACCCGACACGCCCCTGACGTCACGCAGGCGGGCAACCCGCAAGTACACGGATTCGTGCATGGAAGCCAAAGGCACGATTTAGGGGTCACCGTGTTAGAGCCGCTCACATAGGGTGGAGCGGCACAATGCTGGCCAAGTTGGACGAGTTCGGCGCAGTTGCCCGGCTGGCAGTCGCGGCCGTGGCCGCCCTGATCGCCTGGCCTCTTGGCTTGGCGACGTTCGCCTACCTTGCCGGAAGCGGACGCCTGTATACCTGGCGTGACGGACGTGGCCGCATGACGGGCACCTGGTTCAACCTGGATGTCGGCTCACCGAACGCCAAGCAGCGCAACGCAGCGCACAACTCCCGTACGTCACCCAGCGGCAACCAAGCGTTCGACACGTACCGCGCCGACACGATCAGTCGGCTGGAAGAGGAAGGGCGCGAGTTTCAGTCCTTCCTGGAGCGACTGCGCCAGGCCCGCGACAAGGCGGAGTTCGACGCCTTCATGGCGGACCGGCGCCAACGCCCGGCCAGCAAGGACGCATCCGGCCCATCCGGCAAGCCAGAGTAGCCCCCTAAGGTTTCACCCTCTGCGGGCGGCGTGCCCTTCTATGGCACGGCCGCCTCCAGGCTGAGGACAGGGCTGAACAGCCTATTCCCAGCAGCAACCACCCACCGATGTTCCACGACCAGCAATGAGGAACCACCCATGACGACCCGCACTCTGACTGCCATGTTCAAGAGCCGCGCCGAAGCCGAGAAGGCTGGCCAGATGCTCGCCAGCCAGTTGGGCCTGACCCAGGGCTCGATCCGCGTCAGCCCCGGCGCCAGCGTGACCGACGCCGGTTACGACAAGTCCACCCCCTATGCCGAGAAGGGCTTCTTCGGCTCGGTCAAGGACATGCTCCTGCCGGAGGAGGACCGCTACGCCTACTCCGAGGGCATGCGCCGCGGCAACGTGCTGCTGAACGCCACCGTCGATGAAACTCAGGTCACCCAGGCGTCCAGCGTGCTGGAGCAGTCTGGGGCGTTGGACCTCGACGCGCAGGAAGCCTCGTGGAAGCAGTCCGGCTGGACCGGCTATGACGCGGCTGCGCACACGGCGACCCGCACGGCGGCGCCTGTGGCCACGGGCCGCACGGATGACACCATCAAGGTGATGGAGGAGCGCCTGGTCGTCGGCAAGCGGGCCGTCGAGGCCGGCGGCGTGCGCGTGCGCGCCTACGTGATCGAGCGCCCGGTCGAGGCACAGGTGAAGCTGCATGAGGAGCACCTGACCATCGAGCGTCGCCCGGTGAACCGGCCCGCGACGGCGGCCGACGCGGCGGCGTTCGCGGACAAGACGCTTGAGGCCCATGCGACGCGCGAGGAAGCCGTCGTCGGCAAGGACGTCCGCGTCGTTGAGGAGATCGGACTGAAGAAGGAAGCCGCAGATCGCACCGAGACGGTGCGCGACACCGTGCGCAAGACCGAGGTGGACGTTGAGGACACTGCGGCCACAATCCGCACAACCGGCACTACGTCGGTCGCCGGCGGCACGGGCACGGGCACTGGCGTCGCTGGTGCCGTGGACAAGACGTTGGGCACCAACCTCAGCGGCACCAATCCAGCGCGCAAGTAGCCGGGACAGCAGCCTTTCAAAGGGGAGGGCCGCACGGTCCTCCCCAACGCTCCACAGCCAAACGCAACACGGCGCCGGGCGCCACCTCAAACGCGCCGATGTCGGGCGTCAGCCCCAGCACCGGCACCCTGCCCGGCACCGGCCTCGTGGGCCGCAACTCTGGCACTGCGGCGGCTTCCGGCGATCGCAACCAGGCTTTGGCAACTACAAGCGCCAACGCGCCCCAGCCGGCACAGGGCGCGAACAGCTTCAGCCAAGGCGAGGCGCAACGGCGGATCACGTCCGCTGGCTTCCAGGGCGTCGGCGCCCTGACCAAGGACGCCGGGGGCGTCTGGCGCGGCACCGCCACCAAGGACGGGCGCAGCGTCGGTGTCTGGCTCGACTACAAGGGCAACATCGGCCAGGGCAGCGGCACTGCGCAAACCATGGCCGCCCCGGGCAGCACGATGGGCAGCCAGCCCGGCACCACTGTGGGCCGTGCGGTGGACCGGACCTTGGGCACGAACACGACAGGCACCAACCCGAACGGTAGCAGCGCGTTCGCCCCGCGCTGAAACGTCAGGACAGGGGCGGTCTGCCGCTTCGATCCATACTCGCACTGCCCCATCCCCCAGGTGTCGGTTTTCCTTAACGACTGGATTCCAGTGATCAAATAGTGCGCTCATGGCTGGAAATGTTCACGTCAACAACCATTCCTGGGCTCTCATGGCCATCGCACTTGGTCTTAAATGGTGACAGGCGGTTCGGTGAGTTCACACTCGTCCAACCATGTCAGGCAGGATTCCAGCGTTCAAGGGGCAAAAGCCGTGCTCTCTGCCGCGCGAAACTCAGGAACGACGGGCCTCATATTCCAGCCGTTAAAGCAAACCGACAGCTGGCGCAGGGGCAAGCCCTGGACCAGCACTGTGACGAACGCTTGCAGCTCACCACCCATTGCCCAGGGCTCGATCGCGACGTCGGCCATGCGGCTGCGCAGCTGCGGGTCCGACAGCAGAGCGAACCGCGCCTCGGGCACGCCGGCGCAGACGAGGGCGACCTGCAGCTCGTTGGACAGGAAGCGCAGCAACTGCAGAAACAGCCGCTGCTGGCGTGCGCTGCCGACCAGAACCGAGTTGATCTCGTCGATCATCAGCACGCGTGTCACGCTGCAGTTAAAAGCGATATTGCCCTCGTTTGTGCTGGTTACTGCACTTAATGATGATACTCAATCAACGGCCAATATCGAATATGCTGCAATTGTGAAACTCCGGTTGCCCCAGGGCCATTCAGTTCTACCGTAGTCGCCTGGGCGTGAGCGGCGGCGGATTGACGTAACGGTTGTATGGAGGCGGCCTTCCAGCTTTGTGAGGTCGCCCTGTGCC
>CAXTDP010000329.1:0-6488 GCA_964242295.1 uncultured Acetobacteraceae bacterium
GCCGCCCTGGCGCTCGGTGCCGACGCGGTGCTGCGCGCCCTGCGGGCCGAGGCTGCCGCGCGCGGCTGCGACCTGGAGGTGGTGCGGACCGGCACACGCGGCGCGGTCTGGCTGGAGCCGTTGCTGGAGGTGGAGACGCCGGAGGGCCGCATCGCCTACGGCCCCGTGCAGTCCGCCGACGTGCCGGGCCTGCTGGACGCCGGCCTGCTGGACGGCGGCCCGCACCCGCTGCGGATCGGCCGGCCGGAGGAGCATCCCTGGTTCGCCGGCCAGACCCGGCTGA
The DNA here is from genome assembly GCA_964242295.1 of uncultured Acetobacteraceae bacterium. Lineage (GTDB taxonomy): Bacteria > Pseudomonadota > Alphaproteobacteria > Acetobacterales > Acetobacteraceae > DASWOJ01. The sequence goes on from CAXTDP010000329.1 coordinate 284, forward strand.
CCTTCGCCCGCTGCGGCGTGGTTGATCCCGTGTCGGTCGAGGATTACCGCGCCCACGGCGGCTACGCCGGGCTGGAGCGCGCCTTGGAATTGGGCGCCGAAGCGACGGTGGATGAGGTGAAGCTGTCCGGCCTGCGCGGGCGCGGCGGCGCCGGGTTCCCGACGGGCATCAAGTGGAACACGGTCCGGCTGGCGCCCGCCGACCGCAAGTATATCGCCTGCAATGCCGACGAGGGCGACAGCGGCACCTTCGCCGACCGTATGCTCATGGAGGGCGACCCGTTCTCCTTGATCGAGGGCATGACGATCGCCGCCGTCGCAGTGGGCGCCACCAAGGGCTACATCTACACGCGGTCCGAGTATCCCCATGCCATACGCACCCTGAACGCGGCGGTGCTGGCTGCGCGCCGGGCCGGGCTGCTAGGGCCGGACATCATGGGGTCCGGCCAGGCGTTCGACATCGAGGTGCGGATGGGCGCCGGCGCCTATATCTGCGGCGAGGAAACCTCCATGCTGGACAGCCTGGAAGGCAAGCGGGGCATGGTACGCGCCAAGCCGCCGCTGCCAGCCATCGAGGGGCTGTTCGGACGTCCGACCGTGGTCAACAACGTGATGTCCCTGGCGAGCGTGCCCTGGATCATGGCCAACGGCGGCCCGGCCTACGCCGCGCTCGGCACGGGTCGGTCGCTTGGGACCCTGCCGGTGCAGTTGGCCGGCAACGTGGCGCGCGGCGGCCTGATCGAACTGCCGTTCGGCGTGACGCTTCGCAGCCTAATCGAGGACTGGGGCGGCGGCACCCGCAGCGGCCGCCCGTTCCGTGCGGTGCAGGTCGGTGGACCCCTGGGCGCCTACTTTCCGGAGGCGCTGCTGGATACGCCGATGGACTACGAGGCGTTCACCAAGGCGGGCGGCCTGGTCGGGCATGGCGGCGTCGTGGTGTTCGACGACACGGTGGACCTGGCCCGGCAGGCCCGCTTTGCCTTCAGCTTTTGCGCCGCGGAAAGCTGCGGCAAGTGCACCCCCTGCCGCATCGGCGCCGTCCGCGGCGTCGAGGTGGTGGACCGCATCATCGCCGGCATCGAGCCGGCCAAGAACTTCGCCCTGCTCGACGACCTGTGCGAGTTGATGACCGATGCTTCGCTGTGCGCCATGGGCGGCCTGACGCCCGTGCCGGTCAACAGCGCGCTGACCTATTTTCCCGAGGATTTCCACCGCGCCCTGCCAATGGCCGCGGAGTAAGGAGGACAGCCATGGCCCTGATCCGCGAGCTGGATACCGGCACCCCCATCCGGGTGTCGGACGCGACCGTGACGCTGACCATCGATGGGCAGGGCGTGACGGTGCCGAAAGGCACGTCCGTCATGGCCGCCGCGGCGGTGATGGGCACGCAAGTGCCGAAACTGTGCGCGACCGACAGCCTGGAGCCGTTCGGGTCTTGCCGGCTGTGCCTGGTGCAGATCGAGGGGCGGCGCGGCTACCCGGCGTCCTGCACGACGCCGGCCGAGGCCGGCATGGTCGTCCATACCGAGAACGGCGCCATCGCCAAGCGCCGCCGGGGCGTGATGGAGCTGTATATCAGCGACCATCCGCTGACCTGCCTGACCTGCTCGGCCAATGGTGACTGCGAGCTGCAGGACATGGCGGGCAAGGTCGGCCTGCGCGACGTGCGCTATGGCTACGAGGGCGAGAACCACCTGGACGCGCCGACCGACGCCAGCAACCCATATTTCACCTTCGAGGCCAGCAAGTGCATCGCCTGCTCCCGCTGCGTGCGGGCCTGCGAGGACATCCAGGGCACCTTCGCGCTGACGATGGAGGGGCGCGGCTTCGGGTCGAAGATCTCGGCCGGGGGCACCGACTTCATGGGGTCGGAGTGCGTGTCCTGCGGCGCTTGCGTGCAGGCCTGCCCGACGGCGACGCTGAACGAGAAGTCGGTCATCGCGCTTGGCACCCCGGAGCATTCGGTGGTCACGACCTGCGCCTATTGCGGCGTCGGCTGCTCGTTCAAGGCGGAAATGAAGGGGGAGACCGTCGTGCGTATGGTCCCCTACAAGGATGGCAAGGCGAATGCCGGGCACTCCTGCGTCAAGGGACGCTTTGCCTTCGGCTATGCCACCCACAAGGACCGCAAGACCAAGCCGATGATCCGCGCGGCGATCACCGACCCGTGGCAGGAAGTGTCGTGGGAGGTGGCCATCGCCCACGCCGCCAGCGAGTTCAAGCGCATCCAGGCCAAGCACGGGCGGGACAGCGTCGGCGGCATCACCTCGTCCCGCTGCACCAACGAGGAGACGTTCCTCGTGCAGAAGCTGATCCGCGGCGCGTTCGGCAACAACAACGTGGACACCTGCGCCCGCGTCTGCCACTCGCCGACCGGGTATGGCCTCAGCACCACGCTGGGGACCTCGGCGGGGACGCAGGACTTTGCCTCTGTCGAGCATTCCGACGTGATCCTGGTGATCGGCGCCAACCCGACCGATGGGCACCCGGTGTTTGCGTCCCGCATGAAGAAGCGGCTGCGCGACGGCGCCAAGCTGATCGTCGCCGACCCGCGGCGCATTGACCTCGTGCGCTCCCCGCATATCGAGGCGCAGCATCACCTGCCGCTGCTGCCCGGCACCAACGTCGCCCTGCTCAACGCGCTGTCCCATGTCGTCGTCACCGAGGGGCTGATCGCCGAGGACTACGTGCGCGAGCGGTGCGACCTGCAGGAGTTCGAAAGCTGGGCGCGCTTCATCGCCCAGGAGCATAACTCGCCCGAGGCCAGCGAGAGCCTGACCGGCGTGCCTGCGGCGGAGGTGCGCGCCGCGGCGCGGCTGTTCGCCACCGGGGGCGCCGCGGCCATCTACTACGGCCTGGGCGTCACCGAGCACAGCCAGGGCACCACGGCCGTGATGGCGATGGCGAACCTGGCGATGGCGACCGGCAACATCGGCAAGCTGGGCGCCGGGGTGAACCCGCTGCGTGGCCAGAACAACGTGCAGGGCGCCTGCGACATGGGCAGCTTCCCGCACGAGCTGACCGGCTACCGCCACGTTTCCGACGATGCGACGCGGGAGATGTTCGAGGCGACCTGGGGCGTGCCGCTGTCCGCCGACCCGGGCCGGCGCATCCCGAACATGCTGGACGACGCGGTGGAGGGCAGCTTCAAGGCGCTGTATATCCAGGGCGAGGACATCGCGCAGTCCGACCCCGACACCCAGCACGTGACCGCCGGGCTGCGGGCGATGGAGTGCGTCGTCGTGCAGGACATCTTCCTGAACGAGACGGCCAAGTATGCCCACGTCTTCCTGCCGGGATCGTCGTTCCTGGAGAAGGACGGCACCTTCACCAATGCCGAGCGGCGGATCAACCGGGTGCGCAAGGTCATGTCGCCGCTGGGCGGGCTGGCGGACTGGGAGGCGACGATGGCGCTGTCCAACGCGCTGGGCTTCCCGATGAGCTACGCCCACCCCGGCGAGATCATGGACGAGATCGCGCGCCTGACCCCGAGCTTCGCCGGGGTGTCGTATGCCAAGCTGGACGCGATGGGGTCGCTGCAGTGGCCGTGCAACGACGCGGCGCCGCTGGGCACGCCGATGATGCATGTGGACCGCTTCGTCCGCGGCAAGGGCCGGTTCATGCTAACCGAGTTCGTGCCGACGCAGGAGCGCACCGGTGCCCTGTTCCCGCTGATCCTGACCACCGGGCGCATCCTGAGCCAGTATAACGTCGGCGCGCAGACCCGCCGCACCGAGAACAGCCGCTGGCACGAGGAGGATATGCTGGAGATCCACCCCTTCGACGCCGAGAGCCGTGGGATCAACGACGGGGACTTGGTTGGGCTGGAGAGCCGGTCCGGCGACATCGCGCTGCGCGCCCGCATCAGCGAGCGGATGCAGCCTGGCGTGGTTTACACGACCTTCCACCATGCCAAGACCGGCGCCAACGTCATCACCACCGACTTTTCCGACTGGGCGACCAACTGCCCGGAATACAAGGTGACGGCGGTGCAGGTGCGCCGGACCAACCGGGCGTCCGACTGGCAGGCGCGGTTCTTCGAGGAGGACGTGGCGTTGACCCGGATCGCTCCGGCGCTCGGTAATGCGGACTAGTGAAGCGGAAGGAGGCACGGCGCCATGAAGGTTGAAACGATGGCCCGCATGGCCAACGAGATCGCAAGCTTCTTCCGGCCTTATTCGGAGGAGGAAGCCTGCGCCGGCATCAGGGACCATCTGGTGGCGTTCTGGACGCCGGGCATGCGCTCGGCGTTCCGGGAGCACGCCAAGGCGGGAGGTCACGGTCTCGACCCGCTCGTGGCGGAGGCGATGCGGACTTGGCCTGCGGTAGAGAGCCCAGTTGTTCGGGCGACGGCCCTTGCCGAAGCCAGCGGCCAGGGAGCAAGCGACGCCGGGTGAGGCCGGGCCAGGCTGAGGGCATCTGAAGGAGTTTAGCTGCTTCAATTCCGGCATCCCGGCAATTGGTTGCCGCATTCCGGTTTGCGAGGGACGGCGGCTGCGTGCATCTGACCTTGTTGGCGATCGTGAATGGCTTCGCTCCGCCCATCGGCAGTGCCGCCGGCCTGCCAGCGGCAGCTAACGCAGGTATCCATCGCCTTTACTGATGATTTGCATCTGATGCTATTGTTGGACTAGCGGAACGGGACGGCGCACCTGAAGGACCTCATAAGACGAGGCCTCCATGTCCGTTCCTGTCGCCGCGCCATCCCCTGCCCTGTTCCGCCCGGCGCCGTCCATCCAGGAAACAGTCGGCAAACTTGGCCGCTTGCTGCCCGGCCTGGGACTATGCCTGGCCGTGACGGGCGCCGCGGTGGGATTGGAGCATGCGGAGGCAGCGTTGTTCGGCGCCACTTGGCTGGAGGCGCTGGTGCTGGCGATCCTGGTCGGCACCGCCGTACGCACGGCCTGGACGCCGGGGCGGCGATGGTTCGCAGGCATTGATTTCAGCGCCAAGACGCTGCTGGAAGTCGCGGTGCTGCTGCTCGGTGCCTCGATCAGCGCCGGGATGATCGTGGCGGCCGGGCCGTTGCTGATCGCTGGGATCGCGGCGGTCGTGGTGCTCGCCATCGCCGGCAGCTACGGCATCGGCCGGCTGCTCGGCCTGCCGCACCGGATGGCGACGCTGGTCGCCTGCGGCAACTCCATCTGCGGCAACTCGGCCATCGCGGCGGTGGCGCCGATCATCGGCGCCGACGGCGAGGACGTGGCCGCCTCCATCGCCTTCACGGCGGTGCTGGGCGTGCTGGTGGTGCTCGGCCTGCCGCTGCTGCCGGCGCTGCTGCACCTGACCCACCTGCAATACGGCGTGCTGGCGGGGCTGACGGTCTATGCGGTGCCGCAGGTGCTGGCCGCGACGGCGCCGATCGGCACGGTCGCGGTCCACATGGGAACGCTGGTCAAGCTGGTGCGGGTGCTGATGCTCGGACCCGTCGTGCTCGGCCTGTCGCTGCTGACCCGGCGCCTGCGCAACGAGACGGACGAGGCCGCGCCGCACGTCACCGCGGGCGACCGCCCGGCGCCGGGCAAGCTGCCGCTGCACAAGCTGGTGCCGTGGTTCATCGTCGGCTTCCTGGTGCTGGCCGGGTTGCGGTCGGCGGATGTGGTGCCGCACGTGGCGCTCGGCCCCATGGCGGCGGCGGCCAACCTGCTGACGGTGGTGTCAATGGCCGCGCTCGGTCTCGGCACCGACCTGCGGGTGGTGGCCCGGGCCGGGGTGCGGGTGATCGCCGCGGTCACGCTCAGCCTGCTGGCGCTGGGCGCGATCAGCGTGGGGCTGATCCGTCTGCTGGGCATCGCATGACACCGGCCCTGTGTCCCCTGGCCCTGTGTCCCCTGGCCCTGACGCTGGACCAGGGCCGGGACAGCGCGTCAAGGCCCGGCCGCTGGCAGGCAGGTCGGACCCGGCCGGGCGGAGCGTAACCCCATCTGCCCTGATCGGTCAGGCCGAAGCGATGATCTCCAGCAGCGCGGTAGCCGCGCGGCTCCGGTGGCGCTCCGTGTGCCGCAGCACGTGGAAGTCCCGTTCCGGCAGCGCCAGCCCGACCTGGTGCAGCAGCCCGGCCTCGATGCTGGGCGCGGCGGCGGAGGCGGAGATCGCAGTGGCGCCTATACCGGCCTCGACCGCGGCGCGGACGGACTCGTTCGACGGCAGTTCGAGCACCACGCGCAGCCCTGACGGCGGCACCCCGAAGCCCTCCAGCGCCGCCT
>CAXTDP010000330.1:0-6477 GCA_964242295.1 uncultured Acetobacteraceae bacterium
GTCCGGCAACGTGACGCTTCCGTCGGAGCCGGCGCTGGTGACGACGTCGCCTTGGACAACTGCCACAACGGCCTCCACTGTCGTCGTGACGCCCACGCCCACGCCCACGCCTGTTCCGGTGCCCACTCCGACGCCCGCACCCACTCCGACTCCAATTCCTGCCGTGGCGCCGGCTTCAGGAGAATATGTATTCGAAGGTCCCAAATGGGCCAGCGCCACCATCACCTGGAGCTTTGCCAGCAGCACCTACTCGCAAGACGCCGCTACGCCGTTCAGCAGCTCCATCGGGTCGGCCTATCAGAGCACGGTTCAGCAGGCCGTGCAGCGCTGGGCAGCAGCATCAGGCCTGAACCTTGTCCAGCAGGCTGACACCACGGACCCGACCAAGGCTGCCAACATCCGCATCGGCTTTGCCGACCTCGGCACGGCCACATCGAACCAGATCGGCTACACCAGCTATCGCGACACGGCTTCCGGCACCGGCGCCCTGACGTTCTCCGGGGACACGGTGGTCCGGCTGGAAGACCCCAGCAAGGACCCGCTTACGGCGGGAGCCAGTGGGAGCCTAACCTACCAGGGATACACCACCACTCTTTACCAGACCACTCTGCATGAGTTCGGCCACGCCCTGGGTTTGGACCATTCCAAGGACGCCAGCACGGTCATGTATCCGACCCTGGGTGCCGGAAACACTGACCTGGGCGCGGGTGACATCGCCGGCATCCAGGCCTTGTATGGCACGTCGGCCTCCCAGTCGCCCACGCCAACCCCGGTGCCTACGTCCTTGACCACGGTGGTTGCGACTTCAACGGTGACGCCAACTCCAACCCCGGTCCCGACGCCCACGCCCGTCCCGACGCCTACGCCCGCCGCCACGGACAGCCTCGTCCTGAGCCTGAGCGAGGACGCCTACCAGGGCGACGCGCAGTTCACCGTCAGCGTGGACGGCCAGCAGCTCGGCGCGGCGCAGTCGGTGACGGCACAGCATGGCGCCGGGTCGCAGGCGTTCAACTTCGCGCCGAACCTGACGCCCGGCACGCACCAGGTGTCCATCGCCTTCATCAACGACCTGTGGAACCCCGGCATTGGCGACCGCAACCTGTATGTCGAAGGCATCACCCTGGGCGGCGTCGCCGTGCCCGTCAGCAACGGCGCACTTTACAGCAACGGCGCCTTCACCGCGGCCCTGACCGAACCCACCACCACGGTGCCCACGCTCACGCCGATTACGTCGGACACGCTGGTGCTGAACCTGAGCGAGGACGCCTACCAAGGCGACGCGCAGTTCACCGTCAGCGTGGACGGCAAGTCGCTTGGCGCGGCGCAAACCGTCACGGCCCTGCACGGGGCAGGGGCGTCGCAGGAGTTCACCTTCACTGGCCAGTTCGGGCCGGGCGCGCATGATTTGGCGGTGACGTTCACCAACGACCTATGGAACCCGGGCATCGGCGACCGCAACCTGTATGTGAATGGGGCCACCCTGAACGGGACAGCGTCCGCAAGCACGGGCAGCATCACGCTCCTTGATGGAACGCACGCGGCGCACATGATGATCGGGACAAGCTCAGTATAATACTAACCGCCACAAGTTTTGACCGGTCAGACCCCTCAGCCATCTCTTCATTTTTGACTCGCGCGCCTCGTCTTCAGGTAGCCGTGACCTTACCAGGACTTCGAATCAGCCGCGTACAGGGGGTCACCTCACCGTTTGCTCAAAACTGCACGGTAAGCCGAGAACCTCGATGGATCAGGGGTTTGCAAAAACCTACGATTGCGAAAGGATGCGGGCCAACACGGTAGCTGCTGGCAATTTCCGTTGCACAAACCTCTTTCAGAACCGCGCTGAAAGGCAAGCACCATCCGAAAGGCCATTAGCGTGCGATTTTGAGCAAACCGTGAGGTGACCCCTGGTATGGGGGCGCGGATCGAAACCGCATCATCACCGAGCATGACTTTGCGCTCCGTCGACGCCCCTCGTACGGGGGCGCGGATCGAAACATCCCCCAAGGCAGGACGGACACCTATCTCGACGGACGCCCCCCGTACGGAGGGACGGATCGAAACACCCCTACGCGCTGATCATAAGAACCCTGCCCCAGCGTGCCCCTTGAACAAGCTGGCCCGCCGGACGTAGCCCTGCATCGTCTCAACCCGCTTGTGTCGGGACACTTCCATCATGCGCAGCACGTCGGCGCCGGCCTCGGCCGCGCTGGTCAAGAACCCTGATCGCAGCGAGTGCCCGGCGAAGGTGTCAGGATCCAGCCCCGCCGCATCAGCGTGTCGCTTCACCACGAGGGCCACCGACTGCGCCGTGAGCGCCTTGCCGACCTGGCCATGCCGGTTCACGCTGCGGAACACGGGCCCTGTCGTGATCACGGCCGCCGCCAGCCAAACTTGCAACGCCGCCACCGGCCGCAGCTTCGTCCCCCGCAGAATGGCAATCTCCTGCCCCTGCCCTTCCTGGTCGGCCTTGCCGCGGCGGACTATCACGCGCACACCCTCCGGCTCAAAGGCCAGGTCTGCCCCGTCCAGCGCCACCAGCTCGGACCGGCGGAACGCCCCGGCGAAGCCCAGGAGCAGCAATGCCCGGTCCCGCTTGTCCACCAGCGTGTCAGACGAGATCGCCTGCAGCATGGCTGCGACCCGTTCCGCGGTGGCCGGCGCCTTCCGGGCCGGCGCCGTGCCGGCCGTCCGCCGGATGCCGCGCATGACGGCCCGCACCGCTTCATGCCCGGCCGGCGACTCTAGCCCGGCTAGCCGATGGGCGTAGGCGATGGCAGCCAGCCGCCTCGTGAGGGTGGACGGCTTCACTTTGGCCGACGCTTGCGCCGCCAGGTAGGCCGCCACATCGTCCGGCGATGCACCCAATGGCTCCACGTTGCGCTGAGCGTGGCACCAGGCGCCGAACATCTCGAAATCGGTGCGGTAGGCCCGCCGGGTCGCGTCCGCCTTCTCAGCCAGGGCGTAGGCTTTGACGCTGCCGGGTTCGGGGGCGAGGGCGAGGGCGGTGGCCAGCGCATTGCCGCCTGCGGCGCTGGGCAGCCTGGGGGTGTCATGGCCGGGCAAGGCGTAATCTACACCGGATCGATCAGAGTATTCAGTCGGGCAATGGCGTCTGCGTAGAAGGCGCGCTGGCGCTGGTTGTGCGGGTGCGTGAGCTTGTCAGGTAGGCTGGGCTCAGAAACGCCATGTGCGTGTTCCTGCCGCCTGAGTTCATCGCGAACCTTCTCTACGTTGGCCTTCCATTTCAGGCCGTCCCCGGCGGCCTGCTCCAGCCGTTCAACAAAGGCAGCCAAAGCGGTTTGACAGTCGTCGCCCTGTGCTGCGCGAACCGCGAGCTGCCGGAACTCCCTCGGCATTCCAGCCAGGATCACCTCTTTCATGGCATCGCTTCCGGTTGCCTATTCCTGACTATCGAGAAGGGAAATTATCACTAGTCAGCATGGCGGACAGGGCGGGAAGCTACAAGGGTATCGTTATGCATGTGGTCAGATGCGCGTGCATCCATGCCAGCCAGCAACGCATCAGAGTTAACGAGGCGCTAAGATGTCTATAACAACACTATGAAAAAATTTTACACATAGGCGCATCAAAATCTATAAGACATTGATGTTGCCATATGGCATCGAATTTGCGTTGTAGCCGGTAGATCACCAGTGATCGTTAACCCCGGAGCCTCCATGCGTCAGTTCCTCTTGGCCTCAGCTGTGGCTCTCGCCACTTCCCTCTCGATCGCAGGCGCAGCACAGGCCGCGCCGATGCTCGGCCTCACCGTGCAGTCAACCGGCCAGTCCTCCTTCCAATCCGCCGCGCTCAGCTCCAACGGCGGGTCCTACAACTTCGCCGCCGTCACCGTCGGCAACTTCACCGCCAACAACATCGGCACCCAGCTGTTCGCTCCGGACTATATCGACCTCGCGACCTTTGACCTATCGAGCAATGCAGGGGGAACCCTCGTCATCACCTTGACCGGCGCAGGCTTCACCTCGCCATTTGGAGCGTCGAATTGGCTCACGCAGTTCACGGGCAACGTGGCCAACGGAACAGCCACCGTGACTGCCCAGTCGTATCTCGACAACTCCGACACCTTGAGCAACCCAGGGTGCGCAGCCGGCTGCACGCTGCTGAGCAGCGTCGATCTGGGCAACAGCGCCTCTGCGTCCGCCGTCACCGATGGTTCGTTCGCCCTGACCGAGGTGATCACCATCACGACAACGGGCAACACGCGGCTGAGCCTGGATGCGTCGGTCAGCAACGTTCCTGAGCCCATGTCGCTCGCCCTGCTCGGGACCGGCCTCGCCAGCGTCGGCCTGATCCGGCGCCGCGCCGTTCGCAGCGCTGCCTAAAGGGCTTTGGGGGCCGGCCTTTCTCGCATCCCGCTGTAGCTCCAGGGTGGGGCTGCAGCGAGAAAGGCAGCCCCCACAGCCAACACCTGCCACCGTCCAGCGCTTGCGCGCCCGTTGCCCCAAATGCTGCTCGTGAGACACAGCTTCCTGCTTCCATGAAGGCCGCCCCGATGCACCTGCCCATCCTGCTCCTTGAGGACAATGCCGACGTGCGCGACCTCCTGGTCGAGGCCCTCTCGGACAATGGCACCTTCGCGGTCCACGCTGCCGCAACCATCAGCGAAGCGCAGGCCCTAGTGGCGGAACGCGGCGACAGCTTCGCCGCCGCCGTGCTCGACGTCAGCCTGCCGGACGGGAACGGGCGCCAGTTCTGCGCCGAGCTGCGCCGACAAGGGTTCCATTGGCCGGTAATCTTGCTGAGTGGCTTGAGCAGCGAAGACGATGCCGTCCGCGGCCTGGAAGCAGGAGCGGACGACTACCTGGTCAAGCCGTTCAGCATTGCCGAGTTGCTGGTGCGCGTCGCCGCCAAGCTGCGGCACGCAGCGCCACGAGCCCGGTTGGTGCACGCGCACCTCGGCGCTACGGCCTGAACGTTACTCTTGCCATCGCCCAGAAGCAGCGACCTGACCGGCTGTTGCGAAATGATGCCCACTTAGGATTGTAAGATGACCTTCGGGCCAACGTTCCAGGTCAGGCACTGCAGACTTCTGTCCCAAGCAGCGCCCAAGCCTTCCCGCGACTTGTGGACAGATCAAGGGGGCCGAACCTTCTTGCAGTATGCCCTGCTCGCTTCCGTCGTTACTGTGGCCTTCCTTATGGCCAAACCTACGGTCAGCACGGCCCTGCAGAACGCGCGTTCCACGATGTCGCTCCTGGAGCGGGCCATCGCGCCTTAACAGCGCTGTCACCTTGCAGTCCAAGCTTGCACCAACACGTTGTTCAGACACCCCAGTTCAGAACGGCAACTGCGCATCGATGTCGAGACAGCTTGTGATCCGTCGTTCGGTCGGCGGCTCTTGGCTTATACAGGCGGCAACGCAGCGATTGAATGGCTCAGCCCTACGTGTCCGCGAGAACTCGTCGCTACACCTCGACATACAAGCTCCCGTTGCAGACAAACTACCGCTCCTTGCGAGCTCAGTTTGGTCAACCCGGCCCTGGGCGATTGGAGCCATCAACCGTGAGAGAGCCTTGCTGTTGCTTGAGTCGTAGAAGCCTCGCGCATAAAAATATCTCTGCAGATGCTGCTGAGTCTCGCTGAGCTTTGAGTACGCGTCGGGAGCCGTGGTGGGCATCGCCGGATTCTGATCGCTCATCTGCTTCAGCACGCCCGCGCAGTATGCCGCTTGAAGATCCATGTCGGTTTGAGCCCACGACGACGTCGGCATCAAGACCGCTAGCAGGACGGCCGTCCTCGGAAGATTTTTGCTCCAGCCTCTATCTTGCATGCGTCCTCCCTGCTGCGGTCTAGACACTCTGGCAGCCCTTGCTCACGGAAGTGGCCCGTGCGTCTGAGCGGTACGTTACGCTTTCATAAGCGGGACGCGCCGATAATGCGGTGCAGCATAGGGGCGCGTCGAAATAAGTTCCGAACGGAACAGGGTGGGACAACAGCCTGCTTGCTCCTGACGGTCAGGTCGGTCCAAGTTTCCCCCATGTTCGCCGTAGATGAAGTGACTGCTCTTGCGATTCGCCAAGCCTGCCAGGATGGGGGCGAGCTGTCCGGCGTTGTTGAACTGCGCCGGCATTTCCCGCTCATCACCGACAACGCTCGCGCGCGGCTGTGCGTGAGGATGATCATGAGTTGGGTGCAGCGCACGCCTGCGCCGGAACCGGCGCCACACGCCGAACTTGGCGCCTCTTCGCCTTCGCATCGCCAACGCGCAGCAGCTCGCGCTCGTGGCAAATCGTAAGCTGGTCGAACGTCGCCCGCTCACTCCGGCTTTGCTACTCAGCTTGCGGCCAAGCAGCCAGCATCCTGTCCCAATCCGCTGAACAAATGTTCGACCAACCGAGACAGAAAGCTAGCCTCTCGTAACGCTGGTTCGGCATAGCTGTGGTTGATGTTAGCAGGCTAAGAGCCTGTTGCACAATCGGCTTTGAGAACGTCGCGATGACGTGTTTTGGTGCG
>CAXTDP010000331.1:0-6460 GCA_964242295.1 uncultured Acetobacteraceae bacterium
CGGACGGCAAGATGTCCGGCGATCCCACGGTTCTGTATGGCCCGATAGACGGCTTCCCCGTGCGTGACCCCGGCAATGGCGCCGGGGCGCTGCGGGCCTTCGGCGACCACAAGGGGTCCGCCATCGCCTTCATGTGCGAGATCCTGGCGGGATGCCTGGCCGGCAGCCCGACCGCCGGGCCGCTCGCGGAGGGCAAGCGCGGCGGCATCGTCAACGGCATGGTTTCCATCTACCTCAACCCCGGCCACTTCGGCGGCGCCGGCTTCGCGGCGACGGCGCGGGACTTTGCCGAGTATGTCCGCGCGTCCCGCCCGGCACAGCCCGGCGGCGAGGTGCTCGTGCCCGGCGACATGGAGGCCCGCACGCGAGCGTCACGCCTGCGCAACGGGGTGCCGTTGCAAGCCGAGACCTGGGCCGCGCTGGTCGCAACCGGACGCAAGTTCGGCCTCATGCCGCCGCCGGATGCTCCGTCCTGATGGAGCGTCCTGCAAACGGCCTCTCAATCCCATCCAGTTCGGCGGTGGCCTCAGCAGCCGCACGACGCACCGGCAAAACGAGTCGCCATGCGGGCCTGCTTGAACGTATTGCGTCCACCGCCGCGGCAACTGCCCGCGCAGCCCTGGACCGCCGGGCCGCTGCGGTCTCGCAATGACTCGCGCTGACAACAACGAACACATCCAGACTACCAGCAAGGCCAGCTTATCCCTCAAACACCCAGGGTTTCTGGGGTCTGAGCAATGCCGAATTATGCGCTGGAAGGCCCGTTGTGGACGACCCGCACCGTCACCTGGAGCCTTGCCGCAGCCGGAGGCGTGTTCACAAATGCCATCGGTCCGGCCTACCAGGCCGCGGTGCAGCAGGCGGTCGCGCAATGGGACGACGTGGCCGGCATCACCCTGGTGCAGGTGGCGGACAGTGCGGCAGCCGACATCAGGATCGGATTCGGCGCCTTTGGCGCCAGCGCCGGCCAGATAGGCGAAACCGACTACTCCTACAGCACCGGCGCGGTGCAGGCGTTCATCCCTGGCGTGACCGTCCGGATCGAGGACCCGGCGGAACGCCCGGTCGGCGGCGACGGCCTGTATGCCGGAACCGGGACCAGCCTGGCCCAGGTCGTGCTGCACGAGGTCGGCCATGCGCTGGGGCTAGGCCACTCCACCGATCCGTCTTCCGTCATGTATGCCGTGGCGGCCGCCGCCAACCGCGCCTTTGACGCCACGGACCTGGACGGCATCCACGCCCTGTATGGCGCACCTGCCTTCGCCATGACCGACACCACCGCCGGCGTGTCGAGCCATCCGGACGGCGCCGCCTATGCCGGCCCGATCAGCCATGTGCAGCAGCAGTACGTTTACACCGGCGCGGACGGCATGGCGGTCGCCGCCCAGGCTCCGAACGTGTTCATCTGCACCAGCAGCGGCGACGACGCCATCAGCGTTGCGTCAGGGCAGAACGTGCTTGACGGCGGCCAAGGCTCCAACTTCCTGACCGGCGGCAGCGGCAACGACGAGTTCTACCTCGATGGGCGCGGCGGACAGGTGACCTGGGGCACGCTGGTGAACTTTCACCCGGGCGACATCGCGACCCTGTGGGGATACTCTGCCGGGAAGTCCAGCTATGCCTGGGCGGACCTCGACGGAACCGCGGGATATACCGGGCGCACGATCCATGCGGACCTCGCTGGCAACGGCGGCATCACCACCTCCATCACCTTTGCCGGGATGACGGCAGCGGACACCGCGCACTTCTCGTTCACCACCGGCAGTGCCGGCGGCAACCCTTACTTGGCGATCATGAACCTGGGCTGATCGCCTGACCAGCCGCCGTCGGGCTGCGGCGCCCCGTCCACCGGCTCGATATCCACGCCGACGTCCAGCGTATGATCGCCGCCGCCCAGCAGGACGCCCAGCACCGGGCTGATGTCCAGGTAATCCCGGCCCCAGCCCAGCACGACATGCTCCTCCCCGACGATCAGGTCATTGGTCGGGTCCAGGTCTATCCACCCCCACTTCGGACCGAGCCAGCAGCCGACCCAGGCGTGGGACTGGTCCGCCCCACGCAGCCGCGCCTGGCCCGGCGGCGGGCGGGTGCGTATGTAGCCGGACACGTAGCGCGCCGGCAGCCCGAGGCTACGCAGCCCCGAGATCATCAAGTGGGCGAAATCCTGGCAAACCCCGGCGCGCAGCTCCAGCACGCGGGCCACCGAGGTGCCGACGCCGGTAACGCCGGACTGGAACCGGAACTCCCGACCGATCCGTGCCATCAGGTCCAGCAAGCCCACCAGCACCGGCCGGCCTGACGGGAAGCTGGGCGCGGCCCATGCCCCCGCCTCCGCCAGGCACGGCGCTTTCGGGCTGCAGTAGCTGAACTCCGCCACCTCCCCCGCCGCCGCGCGTTGGCGGCATAGGCCGACCACATGCTCCCATGCCGGCGTCGCGGCCGGGTTGGGCGTGGTGCGGGGCAGCACCTCGACCAGGCTCGTGGCCGTGAGCCGCAGGGCGTCATGGGCCGTGTCCATCGAAACCCAGATGACGGGATTGCCATAATGGTCCGTGCCCCAGGTCGTGCGGGAGGCCGAAGGCTCCACGGTCAGGTCGAACCGTAGGACGCGCTGCTGCGGCAGTTCACGCGGGCGCAGGTGGAGCATATGCGACGCAAGCTCCACTCGGTCGGCGTAGTCGTAGGCAGTTGTGTGCAGAACCTGGAGGATCATCGCCGCGCTACATCCATGCCACCCCTGCCATCATCGGCCATTTCTGGCATGGAAACCGTTAACACACCTACGCCACCTCGAACCCGACCGACTGCAACGCAGGCAGCAGCGCAAAGAAGCGGCGGCCGATCCCGGCGGAAAGCGCCGCCGAGCCGGCACCCAGGGCCAGCAGCGCTTCCGGCAGCTCAGCCGTCCGTGCCGCGGCGTCAGGCGCACGCACGACCTCGTCCACCAGGTCGCCCGTCCGTTGCAGCAGCGCTTCCGCCTCCACGGCCAGCGTCCGGCAGCCTGCCTGATGCAGCAGCCGCGCGGCTTGCGCGAATTGGAACGCCAGGGCGCGCGGGTTATCCTGGTCCGCCAGCACCAGGTCCAGCACCGGGGCCGGCTGCAAGGCGGACATATAGCGGCTCTGGTAGGTTATGGCGCTGTCGCACAACTCCAGCAGCAACTGGAGGGTGCCGGACATCCGCGCCGCCGGCTGGCTCAGGACCGCCGCCAGCATCTGGGTGGACAGGTAGGCCCGCTCGATCCGCCGGCCCAAGTCCAGGAACAGGCCGCCGCCGCCCCGCACCATGCCCTCCGACGCCAAACCGGCCAGGGTGGTCGCCAGGCGCTGCAGCCCCGTCATCGCGTGCATCAGGCTGTCCACCCCGGGGCTGTCCATGTGGGCGCCGCCCTGGCGCGGGCGCAGCGCGTCTTCCATGTCAGCCCGCGCCGCACGGTGGGCGTGGGTCAGTGCGGCATAGGTTTCAGGGGTCATCCGGTCGCGCAACGACTCCGTCAGCAACACGGCGTTGGACAAGCCGGACGACGCCGCGCCGTCCACCGCCAGGGCAAGCTGCACTGCCACCGGCAGGGTGCTGCCGTCCTCGTCATCCACCATGCCGACCTGGGCGAGGCAGGCCAGCAGCAGCGCGGTTTCCGCGATCTCCCGCGGCAGCGGCGCGCCGCGGGCGCTGCGCAGCAGCCCGGCGCGGGCCAGCCGGGCCTGCATGTCCATCCGCTCGACGTAGCGGCCCAGCCAGTAGAAGTCGTCCGCCACCCGGCTGGGCAGGTCGCCGACGCTGCGGCGGATGGCGACGGGCGGCTGCAGCACCGGCTGCGGCCCGCGTATCTCGGCACGTTCCTGGGTGGATACCCAAACGTCCTTGAACAGGGCGCCGGTGGGCAGGGTGTCCGTCACGTGCTCGCCGTCCCGCAGCACCCGCGCCAGGCCGCCCTGCATCATCACCCAGCGCTGGCCGTCGTGCATCAGGAACAACCGCAGCACCACCGGACGCGGCGCCAGCCCCTCCCCGCCGTAGCACGGCGCAACCGAAGGCTCGACATGCGTGCAGGCCGCGTAGTCCCAGGGCCGCTCGGCGATGGCATCGCCCAGGGCATGGCGGTCCTCGGTGGACAGGCTGGACAACGGCACCGGCGGACGGTGCGGGTCCATCGCCGGGCGGATGGACCAGCGGCGGTATGCTTGGCAAACCAGGTGCTGCATCCCGTCATCGCCGAGCCAAACCGTAGGGACCGTCGCCAGCCGCAACGGCTCCCCCAACAGCCGGCGGCT
Organism: uncultured Acetobacteraceae bacterium; assembly: GCA_964242295.1. GTDB lineage: Bacteria > Pseudomonadota > Alphaproteobacteria > Acetobacterales > Acetobacteraceae > DASWOJ01. Next base: position 4,272 of record CAXTDP010000331.1, read on the forward strand.
GAGGCTGGGCAGTATTGCGGCCAAGCCCGGCGCCTCGACCAGTGCGGTGCCGGGGTGGTTCAGGATGCGGACCTTGCCTGTCCGCGCGGCATCCAGCAGGCCGGCGATGCCGGGACCGGGGGCGTGCAGCTCCAGGGGGTCTATCGCGTCGCCGGGCAAGCGGCGCAGCAGCACGTCCACCGGCTGCAGGCCCAGCAGCGTCCGCAGATGCAGGGCGCCGCCCCGCACCGTCAGGTCCCGCGTTTCCACCAGGGCGCAATTCAGGTCGCGGGACAGCGCCAGGTGCTCCGCCCAGTGCGGGTCGGTGACGCCAGGCGTCAGCAACGCGACGAATGGGACGTGGCCATCCACCTGCGAGGGCGAGTGCAGCAGCGCATCCTGCCACGCCTCGAAGAACGGGCGGAGCTGGCGGACCTGGGTGGAGCGGAACAGCTCGGGCAGCACGCGCGCCAGCAGGCGCCGGCCTTCCCGGGCATAGCCGATGCCGAGCACGCCGCCGGTGCGGTCGGCCAGCACGCGCCACTGCCCGTCCGGGCTGCGTATCAGGTCCGCTGCATAGGCTTGCAGAAAGCGCCCCCCCGGCGCCGGGCTGCCGCGGCAAGCCCGCAGGAAGCCGGGGTTGGCGAACACCAGCGCGGGCGGCACGGTGCCGTCGGACAGCAGGGACTGCGGGCCATACAGGTCGGCCAGCACGGCTTCCAGCAAGCTGGCGCGCTGGCACAGCCCCCGTTCCAGGTCGGCGAACTCGGACGGGGCAATCGGGAAGGGCACAGGGTCCAGGCGCCAGGATGGGGCCGCGCCCTCTTCCTCGGCCGCGCGGGCCAGCCGGGTGGCGCGGTCGTTCAGTTGGCCGGGGTCCATGGAGGACAGCACGCCCAGCACGGGCCGCCAATGCGGGCGGATGCCGCCGCGCCCGTCCACCATCTCGTCCAGGATGGCCATGCCGGAGCCTATGCCGCCTGCGTGGCGAAGCGTCGCGGGCTGACTGCCGGCAGGACCGCACCTGCTGGGCCGGGGTCCCGCCCTGCGATCACGTCCGCCGCCAGACGTCCGGCGGCCGGCGAGGTTTGAATGCCGTATCCCCCCTGCCCCACGCACCAGAAGAAGCCGTCCGCCTGCGCGTCCCAACCGATGGCCAGGCTGCCGTCACGGGTGAAGGTGCGCAGCCCCGCCCAGGAGCGCTCGACCCGGCGAACCTCGATGTCCAGCGCCTGCTGCATCCGGTCCACCGCCATCGCTACGTCCATCTCGTCGGCGGCGGCATCGTGCGCGTGCATGTGCGTCTCATCGGCCGGGCTGACCATCAGCCGGGTGCGCGCTTCCGGCCGGGCATACCAGGTGGTGTCGGCATCCTGGACCATGGGCCAATGCGCCGGCTGCCAGGGCGCCGGGTCAATGATGACGCCGGTGCGCCGCTTGGGCTGCAGGCCGAGCGGGGTGACGCCGGCCTGCTGTGCGACCTCGTCGCCCCATGCGCCGGCGGCGTTGACCACGACCGGGGCGGTGAAGCTGTCCCCGCCCGATGTTTGGACGTGCCAGCGTCCGTCCTGCCGCTCGATCTGCCCCGCCCGGCTGCGGAGCGCCAGCGCGCCGCCACCCTTCCGCACCTGGGCCAGGAAACCCTGGTGCAGCACGGCCACGTCCATGTCGAAGGCATCCTCCTCGACCGCGGCCCGCACGGCGTATCCAGGGCGTAGGGCTGGCAGGAGCGCGGCGGCTTCGCCTACCGGGATTTCGCGCACGCCGTCGCCGCCTGCCAGCAGCAGGTCCAGGCTGCGCCCCTGCTCCGGCGGCGCCAGGAACAGAACGGGGCGGCGGTTCAGGATCGGGGCGGTGGAGAAGCCCGGCGGCGGGGCCTCGAAGAACGCCCGCGACAGGCCGGTCAGCGCCCGCACGTCGGGCGGGCCGTAGTTCAAGATCCAGATCGCGGCGGAGCGCCCGGTGGTGTGATAGCCTGCCGCATCCTCCGCCTCGACCAGCGCGACCCGGCGGTCCCCGGCCAGGTGCGCCGCCACGGTTGCGCCAACGATCCCGGCGCCGATCACGACTGCGTCGAACAGGTGAGTGTCCATTGTGGAAGCATCGCCGTGCCGGTGGTGCGGTGCAAGGCACGACTGGATGATTTGCGTTAGGGGCAATACCGTTCATTTAGGTTTTCAGATGTCCTATATCACTGGTCGGGTTTTCTA
>CAXTDP010000332.1:0-6454 GCA_964242295.1 uncultured Acetobacteraceae bacterium
GGCCAGAGCACGCGCGGCCGCTCGCCGCCGCGGCGGAACGCGTCCCCCGGCGCGAAGGTGAGGGCGATGCCGGAATAGACTGCGGCGAACTCGTCGAGTGTGTAGATCACCCGGCCGCAGGCCGGGTCGTTGACCTGCACCCGGCCGCGGCGCATGCCCTCGAGCACGACGAAGTGGTTCTCGTTGACGTAGACGATCGCGGGTTTGGTGACGGTGGCGAGCTCTTCGAGCTCGAGCCGATAACCTTCCGCCTCCAAACCGAGGTTGCGAGCGGCGCGGAGCAGGGAGGCGGCCTTCGAGCCATCGCGCGATACCCCGCAGAGCCGCCGCAGCTCGACCAGGGGCGTCCAGCGCCCATGGTGGGCGAGCACCATGCCAAGGGCGGCGGCGCCGCATTCGAGCGCCTCGAGCTGCAGCACGGTCGGCACGCGCCGCAGCCGGGCCATGCGGGCTTTGCTCACCACGTCAGCGCGTCCGGGCGTGCAGCGAGCGGATCAGCGTCTCCGCCCGCGGCACGATGAGGCCGATCACCGGCACGCGGTCCACCACGATCTTGGCATTGACCAAGGTGCCGACCTGGATGGGTGTGGCCGGGCCCGTGCCGGTCGACCAGCGGAAGCCGCTCGGCGCGTCAGGGTCGGTCGCGAGCGAGACGATTGCTTGGTAGGGCGGCCCTGCGCGCGTCAACTGGTCGACGAAAGCGGCATTCTTGAGCACGCGGAGAATGCTCTCCCGCGTGGCTGGCAATTCGGCGACGGCCACGACCCGGCCCTCGATGAACCCATCCCGCTGCTGGCGCGCCGTCGCTGGCACGACTTGGACCTCCATGCCGGGCTGCACGCGCTTGCCGCCGCCGCCGGCGACGTAGATGACAGCCTGCAGGTCCTTCGGTTCATTCTCGCCGGGCAGCATGCGGAGCAGGGCTACGCCGGGCTGCACCTGCTCGCCGCCATTGACGTTGATCTCGACCACAGACCCGCTCGCCGGCGCGGTAACCACGTCAGCGCGCGCGAGGCTGGCACGCACCACCGCGATGGCGCGCTCCGCATCGTCCACGGCGATCTGCGCCTTGAGCGCCTCGCGGTCATCGCGCGCGTGCTGCTCCTCCACTTCGGCCTGCAGCGAGAGCAGCTGGCTGCGGGCGTCGTTGAGGTCGTTCTCGGTGCGCGAGCGGTCGTTGGTGGTGTCGAGTAGGCGCATGCGCGTGGTCACGCCGCTGGCGAACAGGGAGGCGGTGTTGGCCTCGATCTCGCGCGTGGTCGCCAGGCGCTGAGCCAGGCTGGCCACGCGGACGTCAATGGCCTGGTGCCGCATCGCGCGCTGGCGGTCGGCGGCTTCGTCGGTCCGCGCCGTGAGCAGCCGCAGTTGTTCCTGCTCCGCCCGGCGAGAGGCGAGCTCCATGATCTTGGATTGCAACGTCTCGCCCAACTCGGGCTGGCTGATCTCGGCTATCGCCTGCCCGGCGATCACGTGGTCGCCGACCGATACTTTGAGGTCGGTGACCCGGCCGGCGGCGTTCGCGCTCACGTCCATCACGCCGAGCTTGGAGAGCAGGATGCCCTGCGCTTCCACCTTAATCGGCGCGGTGCCGACGAAGCTCCAGCCGATCGCGGCCAGGATGCACAGGAGCAGCGCCGCGAACGCCAACCCGGCCAGCGAGGTGCTGACCCGCAATGGCCGGTCAAGCCTGTCCGGGTTTCGCCGGAAGGCGGCAACAGCGTCAGTCCTCAGTACCACGGGGTCATCGCCTCATGAGCTCTTGATACCGAATGACCCCGCGAAGGCGAGGCGCGCATGACGCCTCGCCGACCCGCTTGGTATCCCGCGTCTCCGCAAGTCAGCTATTGCTGGGTATGTGGGATGTTAATTGCTCCCGCGGAAGGCATTCGACAATACACCGCCCGGACCGGTGGCGGCGGGCGTCTGCTGAGCCGCAACCGTGGCCTTGATTTCGGTGAACTGCCCCTCCGAACTGGGAAAAGTCATCACCTCAATCGTTGGCGGCGGCGGCGGCGGCACAAACGCGTTCAGGGACCCGGAGAGCGTCACCGTGCCGCTTACCACCGGCACTGACCCCGTCGTGGAGGAGTGGCTGTCCGGTGCGGCCGGGGAGCCGCCACCGAAAAGCGTGCTGCCGGAAACGGTGGTCTGCGTCTGTCCGGTGATGGTCGGCGTGCCCGTGTCCGTGTGGGCCGGCGTGTGCGTATCCACCGTGTAGGCGCCGCCGCCGGCGACCGCTGCACTGACCGTCGAGTGCATCAATGCTGCCAGCGCCGATGGGTCGATCGTTGGAGCCGTGACGCCGCCGGCGACCGCTTCGAGTTCGTCGTCGCTCAAACGTTTGCTATTTAGTTCGTTCGTCATGTTAGCCTCCTATGAGCCGGTGATGGTAGTGCCAGTCCGCGTTGAAGTTGGTGCGGTCATCTTGACGGTCTCGATGGCCGACGCGAGATCGGATCCCGGCCCCGTCGTGCTGGCCGCGCTCGCGCCGGTGTCGGTGCGCGTGTCCACGGTGTATGCTGCTTGTCATGCCTCGCTCCCGCGCCGCTACGGCATTCACCGCAGGCCGCAGGATTATTCGGCAGCATGCTCGACGTCTACGTACTAGAAGATGCGCCATCGATTCTGTTGCGCGTTATGTCCAAAGCTTGCACGTTTTGCATCATCTGCGCGTTGACGCCGTCATGGCGCGCTGTGAGCGTGACGGAATGAGATCGGTCCAGACCGGGACGGTCGAGCATCGGCTCGTGCTGGGCAGCCCGGAGCAGGCTTTACTGACGTTGAACGAAGTGTTCGCCTATTTTGCGGGCGTTGCCGGCCTCACTTCCCGCTGCCGCAGGGACCGCCGCAAGTTTGGGAGTGCGGCGGCCAGTTGGCTATCTTCGCGTTTGTTCTTTGGCCGAGGGTGGATGCGTGGCCTGGATGTTGAGGTTGGTGAAGATCGGGGTTGAGGGCGAGGGGCCGTGCATGGACGTCATGGAGGTGTTGTCAGTTTGATGGTTGAGGTGCCGCCGAGGGCTTACGGCTGATCAGCACCTCACGCGGCGGCTGCAACGCCAGCCACCTCGCGCCAGGTGCGGAGGGCGGCGTCGCGGGCGGTACGGTGCTGGTCGGCAGGCAGGTGGCGGCGGCGGAGCTGGAAGTGGTTGTGGATGCGGCTGTGGGCTGAGAGGAAGCGCCGGGCGTGCCGTGCTGACTTGAACTGCTGCATCTGCCGTTCTCGCCGCCTCGTGGGTTGGTGCGACACCTCGGCCCTGTTGTTCAGATAGCGGCTTTGCCGGTGCTCGACGCCGGGCAGGATCTCACGCTTCGCCGCCGCGTGGCTGCGCAGCTGGTCGGTCACGAGCACGCGGGGCACGTATTGCAAGCCCTTCAGCAGCTTGCGGAAGAACCGCTTTGCGGCTTTGACAGGTTCCGACTGGTTGGGCGGCATCGAGCAGATGCACGCCCCAGGTGTCGGCGTCGCGACGCTCCTTGGCAGCCAGGAGGACGCTCCTTAGCAGCCAGGAGATAGCAACACGTCGAAGCTGCATTGACGCCAGCGAGCACGGGCGTGGCACCCTGGAAGACCTCGTCGTGCAAGCCCATGGCGGCACTCCGATCAGCATGGACCTACTCCCCCGCCTGCATGGCCGCCTGCCGCACCGTGTGCAGGCGACGCCGGTTGCGCCGGCGCAGGAACCACATGCCGGCCCCCGTGACGCCGAACAGCGGCAGTGCCAGGCCCACGGCCACGGTCAGGCCGCGCCACACCGGGCCAAGGCCCTGTCCCTCGTGCAGGTCGTGCGCCCATCGCAGCGCCATGTCGGCTGGGGTCAGGGAGGTTTGGGCAGACACGACGTGGGTCGCGGCGACGTCCACGCCGACGGTCCGCGTGACGATGGCCCCGTCCTGTCCCGGAGGCGTCATCTGCAAGCGGACCGGCTCCTGCTCCGTCGCTGGCAGCAGGATGGCGCGGGGCACGGTGCCCGGCATGGCTGCCTGTGCCAGGCGGATGGCGCCGTCTAGGTCCGGCCGGGGCAGCGGTGCGCCGGAAACCGGGCGGCCGGGCCGTGGCGGGCCACCAGCCGGCAGGCCGAGCAGGGCACGGGACGTTTGCGGGAACCCCTGCACGATGCCGGTCACGCTTGTCGCCAGCAGCATCAGCACGATCCATGCCCCCGCGGCGCCGTGCAGAGCACGATGCAGCCGCAGCCCGCTGGCACGGCGCGGCACGGTAAATCCGCTGCGCCACTGGCCCGGCGCCGGCCACCACAGTGGAATGCCGATCAGGGTCAGCAGCAGCAAACCGACGCCGAACCACCCCGCAACCTGCCGGCCGCCCCATTCGGGGATCAGCAGGTTGTTGTGCAGCCGCTTGGTCCAGTCCAGCACGCCGCCGGTCGGCTCCGCCGGGCCAAGCGCCGCGGCGGTAGCGGGATCGAGGCGCAGGACTTGTCCGGGACCGCGCGGGTTGCTGATCGGAGCGAAGTACACCCGGGCGGCGTCCCCAGGCTCCTCCGGCGAAACGTAGCGGGCGGCCCGCATGTCCGGCGGCGCGGCCCCGCGCGCCGTGTCCAGGATGGCGTTGACCGAGGCTGTTGGCCCGAACGCATGGCCGCCGCCTCCGGGCCACACCGGCTCCAGCGTCAGGACCGCGCCGGTCAGCCCCTGCACGAGCAGCGGCAGCGCCAAGGCAAGGCCCAGCCAACGATGGACTTTCCGCAGGACGCGCATCAGCACTCCGCCCAGCGCCGCAGCAGGTTGTGGTAAACGCCCGTTAGTTGGACCAGGGCCGGGTGCGACGGCACCGCGGCGGCCAGGTGCTGGATGGAGCTGTCGAGGTCATACAGCAGCGTTCGGCCGCCGTCGTCGCGCACCATGCTCTGTATCCACATGAACGAGCCAAGACGCGCCCCGGACGTCACGGGGTTGACGTGGTGCAGGCTGCTGGCGGGATACAGCACCAGGCTGCCCGCCGGCAGCTTCACGGCATGCGCGCCGTAGGTGTCCTGCACCACCAGCTCGCCGCCCTCATAGTCGTCGGGTTCGCTGAGGAACAGCGTCGCGGACAGGTCGGCCCGCACCCGCACCGGCGCGGTAGGGTCCTGGCGTATGGCGGTATCAATGTGCATGCCGAAGGTTTGGCCGCCGGCGTAGCGGTTGAACATGGGCGGATACACGCGCAAGGGCAGGGCGGCGGAAATGAACAGCTTGGAGCGTTCCAACGCGCCCAGCATCTCCTGGCCCAGTTGCCGCGCGAGGGGGTGGCGTTCGTCGAGCTGCGCGTTGTCCTTGACCCGCGCCGCCTGGTAGCCGGCAGTGGCGCGGCCCTCGATCCAGGTGGCGCCGTCCAGCGCCGCGCGGAACTGGGCGACCTGCCCGGCTGCGAGCACGTCGGGAATGGCCAGCAGCATGGCTACAGCCTAAAGTTGAGGGAGGCCAGCACGGCCCGGCCGGCACCGGGAACCACGTGCGCCGGATGGATCAAATCGTAGTACTTCTGGTTGGTCAGGTTGAGGCCGTTCAATTGGAGGTCCAACCCTTCGCGCAGCGGCACTTTGACCAGCGCCTGCACGGTCGCGTAGCCCGGCGCCCGCTTGTAGGCGAGGGTCGTGTTGTCCGGGGACGAGCTGGCCAGGCGGCTGGATACGAAGTTGATGCCACCGCCGATCTGCACGCCGTGGAAGGGTAGGGTGTAGGTTGTGAACAGGCTTCCGCTGTGCTTAGGAGTGTTGGCCAGCGCCTGGCCCTGGGTGCCCGCCAGCGTGGTTTTCACCGTGTCGCTGTCCAGGTAAGCGTAGCCCGCGCTGATCTGCCAGCGTTCCGTGATGTTACCGAGCATCCCCAGCTCGATGCCGCGGACCCGCTGGTCGCCCCCCAAGATTTGCAGCGCCGAGTTGTTGGGGTCGGTGACCCGGGCGTTGGTCTTCTCAAGCTGGAACAGCGCCGTGCTGAGCGTCAGCCTGCGGTCCAGCACCTCCCACTTTGCGCCGACCTCGTAGGTTTCATTCTCCTCCGGCGCCAGCCCGGCGTTGTTGACCGCGAGCGTCAGCCCATCCGCGGACGGATTGAACGACGTGCCGTAGGCGACGTACAGCGTGCCCGCCGGTACGGGCTTGTAGGACAACGCCACGCGATACGAGGGGATCGAGTCGGTCCGGCTCAGGTTGACCGCCGGAGCAACGGTTTGGGCGTACTTGGTATCCAGGTGATCGTAACGTATGCCGCCCGTCAGTTGCCAATGCTCGCCGAGGGAGACCGTATCGATCGTATAAACGGCGGCCGAGTTCACGCGGCTGTCCACGTTCGACGTCACCGTGGCCTGGGACAGGAATGGGTCGTCCGAGTTGGGGTTCAGCAAGTTGGTGCGCTGGACCGCCGGGTTGCCGTAGGTGCGCCGGGTGGGCGACGACGTTTCCCGCCCGAACTCCACGCCGGTGACCAAGGCGTGGCGCAGCGGCCCCGTTTCGAA
>CAXTDP010000333.1:0-6447 GCA_964242295.1 uncultured Acetobacteraceae bacterium
CCGGCCAGCAGCTCGACCACCTTTTCAGGCGTCGGCACCTCGACGTCGTGCGGGACGGCCAGCTCCAGATAGCGCCAGTCCGCCGTGGCACGGGCCCGCTGCCGGCTCGGCTCGATCGAGGCGAGCGGCGGATCGGTGTAGGAGACATAGGTCACCGGACGGCCGGCGCCCGCTGGCCTGGTGAGTCGGACCGGGCTGTCGTAGGTGCCGAGCGGATGCGGGCACAGCCGGCGCATGAACCAGTCCTTGGCCGGGCCGTCCGGGATCGGGAACGCGTCCGGACCCGGCACTGGCAGCGCAACGCCCCTGCCCTGTTCGCGTGCCGCTGTTCGGCGGCTGTCCGCCAGGTCGGGTGGGATGATCGCGAACGCCGTGTCGCCGTCCCCGGGGATCAATGCGTCGAGGTAGACGATGTGCCGGATGCAGTCAGGCACGCGGTCGGCCACTCCGGTCACCACCATGCCGCCGTAGGAATGGCCGACCAAGATGACGTCCCTGAGTTCCTCTGCCTCGATGAGGCCGGCTACGTCCTGGATGTGGGTGCCTACGGTGATCTGGCGCAACAGGAGGTGGGCGCGCTCACCAAGGCCGGTCAGGGTCGGGGTCCATACCGCGTGACCAAGCCTTCGCAGGCCCTCTGCGACGTCCCGCCAGATCCAGCCCCCTCCATAGGCCCCATGTACGAGGACGTAGGTCTTGGTCGGAAAATGAGGGTTGGCTTGCATGCTGCTTGAGCGGGCGATGTGCTTGGCTATGCGTCAGTTACAAGGGGTTGTGGACGCGACTGTGGGCGGACAGGAAGCATTGCGCGTGCCGGGCTGACGTGGACCGCTGCGTCTGCCGTTCTCGTCGCCGTGTCGGCTGATGCGACACCATCGCGAAGCGATTCCCCGGAGGGAAAACCCACGGAGCAGGCTGAAGGGCCTTGTTCAGGTGGCGGCTCCGCTGGTGCTCGACACCGGGTTAAGATTTCCCGCTTCGCCGCAGCGTAACTTCTGGAAGTTGACCCGGTCAGCATGACACCAGCGGCAGCGTTGCCGGTGCGAAAACGGTGACAGCGCCAGGGCGGGTGGTAAACCGCACTGGTGTCTTGGTGGTGATCTCGCCGTCCGTGTTCACCGACCGGGGCCGGGTTGTCGTCACCTCGATATCCGACCCGTTCAGAGTACGGATCTCTTTCCAGGCATGATGCCGGCCGCTGCGCAGCGCCGGCAGCAGCAGCGGCAGGCGCCAGAGCGCCGAGACCTCCAGGCTGACCACATCGAGCCGGTGGTCGTCGATCTCGGCATCGCCGGCGATGGTCATGCCGCCGCCATAGTGCCTGCCATTCCCGACCGCGAGGTGGACCGTGCGGCTGGCATGCACGTGCCGGCGTGGGCCACCCTGGCGGTGAACGGCCTCATCCGGCTCAGGGCGCGCAGGGCCGCGACCGCATAGCCCAGCGTTCCCCATCGCCGCTTTGCATCCCGGGTCAGGGCGCGGGTAAGATCGACGCCGAACCCAATGCTGGCGATGTTGAAGAACGGCACGTCGTTGGCCATCCCGATGTTGATCCGGCGCAGGCCACCGGCCGCGATGACCGCCGCCGCCGCGTCCGCTTCGACGGGAATGCCAAGAGTGCGGGCCAGGTCATTAGCGGTGCCCATCGGTATGACGCCCAGCGGAAGGCCGGTGGCCAGCAGGCCGGGTGCCGCCGCATTCAAGGTGCCGTCGCCGCTCGCGACGATCACCGCCCGCACGCTGGCGGCATGGTCCGCGATGACCATGCGCAGGCGGTCCGGCGTCCATTCCGGCACCTCGACGCCGATGCCGTGACGCGCGAGGGCGTCGCGCGCCATCCGCAGCCCGCCCACCCCGCGGCGGCTGTGCGGGTTTGCCAGCAGGAGCGACGGACGGTTGTCAGCCAGCATGATGCGGTGCCTCCGTGCCCCGTTGCTGCCGCCGGCGGGTCACGAGTTGGTTGAGCACCTCGAGCAGGGCCGAGAAGCCCATCGCGGCGTAGATGTAGCCCTTCGGCAGGTGCGCACCAAAGCCCTCCGCCATCAGGGTGGCGCCGATCAGCAGCAGGAAGCCGAGCGCCAGCATCTTGACCGTCGGGTGCCGGCCGATGAACGCCGCCACCGTGTTGGCGCCGGCCATCATGACCGCCATCGCAATGACAACCGCCGTCACCATGACGGTGAGGTCGTTCGCCATCCCGACCGCGGTGATCACGCTGTCGAGCGAGAAGACGATGTCGAGCAGCGCGATCTGCACGACCGTTGCGGCGAAACCAGCCATGCGGCCCGAAGCCTGGCCGGCGTCGTCCGCACCCTCGATCCGGTGATGGATCTCACGCGTCGCCTTGTAGATCAGGAACAGGCCGCCGAGCACGAGGATGATATCGCGCCACGAGAAGCTGTGCCATGGCAGGTCGAGGATCGGGGCAGTCAGCCGCATGATCCAGGTAATGCTGAACAGCAGCATCAGACGGGTTCCGAGCGCCATCAGCAAGCCGAGCCGCCGGGCCGCAGCGCGGCGATGCTGCGGCAGCCGGTCCGCGAGCACGGCGAGCAGCACCAGGTTGTCGACGCCGAGCACGATCTCCATGGTCGTGAGGGTCAGGAGGCTGGCCCAGAACTGCGGGTCGGAAAAGGATGCGATCACGATCTGCGGGCCTCAGAAGCCCAGCAACAGGCACAAGCCGGTGCCCAATGTGCCGAGCTTGCCGATGACGGTGCCAACGGTAACTTGGCAAGGGTCCATGGCGTCGGCGATGTGGCGGATGCGGTCCGCCGTGGTCTGCGAGACGGTCGCCATGGGATCGTCACGCGAGCGCCGGATGGCCCAGGGAAAGGCCGAGACTCGCATGCAGGCGCCGGAGGACCGCGTGTTCCTCTGGAACGATGATGCCGTCCGCAACCGCGACGCTGAGGGCCGCCGCGGCGATGAGCCTGGCGCCTTGCGTCCCGACGAGATGGTGCATCCGGATCGAGATGTCCTTGCGGTCGCACATGGCGGCGTCGATTTCACCCCGGAACAGTGCCAGGGTCTTGCCGCGGCCGAACACGCCCATGAGGCCGTTGCTGCGCAGGAACTGTAGCAGGCTGCGTCGCTCGTCGGCCTGCTCGACCCCATCCGCAATGGCTACGGCGGCTGCGGCGGCAATGATGCCGTCCAGCGTGCGTGGCCCGGTGCGCTGGACGACGACCACAGGTTCGCGGCTGCGGCGGGTGCGAATTGAGGGCTGCATTGGTGTGCTCCGTGTCCTTTGTTGCAGGACCGCACACGGCACGAGATCGAACTGGGATGGATCGGACCCGGTCGACCGCCGCGATGCTGCATGCGGCGATCCGACATCGCAGGATGGCTGGTATTGCCAGTGTCCTGCCAGAGGGGCCCGGATCGTGACAATTGGACGCTTATGTGTTGCTTCGGTTGCAGCGGCGCCGATCACGACTTCGGGAGATATGGGCGTCCAGTCGAGGGCGTGGACTTCCCACCCGCGGTAAAGCGCGCAATGGCTGGTTGAAAGCTCCGACCAGTGCTGAGATGGCGTGCATCTTCCCGATCCGTCGAGGGTAGCGCCGTGCTCACGCTGTCCAGGACGCAGCGGCACCGGCGCACGGCGCGGATGTCGCTGCGCGGCCTCCTCCTAAACAGCGCTTGCGCGCGGCGCTCTGCCGAGGGCAGGTCGGGACGATGGGATGGCGGCGGCCGTTGAACCCCCTTTCAGGGTATTGTCCTAGCTGGTGCGAGCAGGCGTGCAGTTGCGACTTGGGTGCGTGCAATTTTGCTATCGACGTAGCTTTGCACGCAACCACGGCCCTCGCCGGATGGATGCAGCTATCCAGGAAGGCACCCGTGTGCATGAACAGATGGCGGCCATCGCACAAGCGCTGTCCGACACGCAAATGACGGATGTTGCAGTCTGCTGTAACGCGGTTCAGATCGAGGCGATCAAGGTGTCGGGGCAGTAGCCCTGTCACGGCGCCGTGCTGAAACCGGCCAAACAGGCCGGCGTTGCCCCGCCTGCATCACGCAGATTGAGGTCAACCATGTCCCATGCCCTGAATGCTGCCATCCTGGCCTTGGGCCTAGCAGGCGCGGCCCTGCCGGCGTCAGCCCAGTCCGCGATGCCGACCAGCCCATCGCCCGCGGGGATCACCGAATTTGATCGGCAGTTCATGACTCAGGACGCCACAGGCGGCTTCTATGAGATTGCGATCGCTGCCCTGGCGCAGGAGCGCTCGTCCCGCGATGACATCAAAGCATATGCGGCCATGCTGATCCGCGACCACGCGGAATATAATGCCGCGTTGCAGCAGCTTGCCTCGTCAAAGGGCGTGAGCCTGCCCATAGGCATGACCGCCGATGACCGCGCCAAGCTGAACGGCATGAACTTGCAGGGCGGAAGCACCTTAGACCGCTCGTTCATCTTGGAGGCGGTTCAGATCAACGATGAGGATCGTAAAGCCGCTCAGGACGAGGCGGCTGCCACTAGCGACCCCGACATCAAGGCGTTCCTGCAGAAGTTCTCTGCCATGGACGCCAAGCACGAGCAGGGCGCGAAGGCGCTGCAAAAGTAGGAATAGACCATTCCACCTTCACTGGGACGTCCCTGGAGGCCCAAGCAAGCCACTACGTCCGTCCCGCAGCCGGCATCGCATACCGGCCGCGGCATTTCGTAGATCAGCGCTTGCTGCGCTTGGTAGCTGGCTTCTTGACGGTCTTCGGCTTGCCTTCGTCATCCGGCTCGCCTGGCCCCTCGTTCGTTTCCGGCTCTGCCTCCTCGTCGTCCTCGCCCTGCTCCTCCAACGCCTCGACGTTGCTGCTGCTTTCGGCAATCTTGCTCAATACCTGATCGTCGTTACGCGCGGCGTCACGCAACATTTCCAGGTCCTCGATGGCGCTATCCAGACCCATCTGCCGGGCAAACGCCAGCAGGGAGCCATAGCGGGTGACCTCGTAGGTCTTGATGCCCTGCAGGCTGGCGATCAGCGCGGCGTCCAGCACCGGGCCAGGCTCACCCTCCTCGATTGCCTCCTGGCACTCGGCCAGCAGGCCGTTCATCGCCTCGCACGTCTTGCCGCGCGGGCGCTTGCCGACCACCTCGAACACCCGGTCCATCGCCTCGATCGGCTCATGCGCGTTGTCTTTCGCCTTCTTGAGGATTTCGCGCACGTCCTCGTTTTGGACGGACTTCATGATCTTGCTGGATGTCTTCGCGAACGCCTTCTCGGCGTAATAGATGTCCTGCAGGAAGTGCAGGAACAGATCGTTCATCGTCTTCATGGCGCTGCTCCAATACCGGGCTACCCGGGCCAGCGAGGCAACGCAGGTGCAGACCGCCGGGTTCAGGCTCGTGATGCCGGCGTCGCAGGAGTGTCATGGGCGGGCGTACCGGACGGTATCAAGCGGCGGCGCCGAACCCCTCCAGCACGATCTTGCCCCGCGTCGTCCCGCTCTCGACCTGGGCATGGACCCGCCTCAAATTGGCGGCATTGATGCCGAGCACCCGCTCCGTCATCGTCGTGCGCAGGGTGCCGGCGTCCACATAGCGGGACACCTCGTTCAGCAGCCGCCCCTGCTCCCCTATATCGGGCGTGCCGTAGATCGAGCGGGTGTACATCATCTCCAGGTGGATCGAGACCGACTTCCGCTTGAACACGTTGACGTTGAGCGTGGCGGGATCATCGATCAGCGCAAACCGGCCCTGGGGCGCGATCAGCTCGGCAATCTCGTCCAGATGCCGGATGGTCTGCGTGGTCGAGAATACGAACGCCGGTGCTCCTACGCCCAGCCCTGCGACCTGTGCGGCCAGCGGCTCCGCATGGTTGACCACGTGATGCGCGCCCATCTCTTTTACCCAACCCACCGTTTCCGGTCGCGAAGCAGTGGCAATTACGGTCAGATCCGTCAGCGCGCGTGCGATCTGGATCGCGATCGAGCCGACGCCGCCAGCCCCGCCGACGATCAGGATCGCCTGCGCTGCGCCCGGCACCGGCCTGCGCACGTCCAGGCGGTCGAACAAGGCCTCCCAGGCAGTGATGGCCGTCAGCGGCAGCGCCGCCGCGGCAGCCCAGTCCAGCGTCCGCGGCTTGGCGCCGACGATGCGCTCGTCCACAAGGTGATACTCGCTGTTGGTGCCGGGCCGTCCAATGGCGCCGGCATAGAACACCTCGTCCCCTGGCCGGAACAGCATCGCATCGGGCCCCACGGCGGACACCGCCCCCGCGGCGTCCCAGCCCAGCACCTTCCACTCCTCCGGCTCGGGCTTGCTGCTTTTGCGTATCTTCGTATCCACTGGATTGACCGACACGGCCCGGACCTGGACCAGGATGTCCCGGCCTGCGGGCTCCGGCATCGGCAGCTTGATGTCGGTCAGGGCGTCGTCACGCCCAATGTCCCCGGGCTCGCGGTATCCGATGGCTCGCATGCTTGAACTCCTTTTTTGCGATATCAAGC
>CAXTDP010000334.1:0-6438 GCA_964242295.1 uncultured Acetobacteraceae bacterium
GATGTCGCGGATGATGTCCTCGACCGGGCGGCTCCTGATGTCGTCGTCGAGGTCGGGGGCGTCCATGCGCTCGCGGAAGTCGGACAGCAGCACTTCGGCGTCGTCGCACTCTGGGTTGTCGGGCGGGCGCTGGATGTTGTCCTCGACGGCGCGGAGGATGCGCGTGCGGGCGGCGGTGCGGTCCGGGGCCTCGTGCTGGGCCGGGTGGCTGGCGGGCTGCTGCTTGGGTGCGTCGAGGCTGTGTGCGAGGGCAATGCAGCGGCGGACGGCCCGGGCGACCTGGTCGAAGGCGGCGGCGTTGGTGACGAGGGCGCCTTGGACCGGGGGTGGCGCGGGCTGCGCGTCTGTCACCTGCGGCGCAGAGGCGGCGATTGGCTGCGCGGGCTGGGCGGCTTGCGCCATGATCTGGCCATGCAGGATGCGGGCGATGTCCGTGCCCATGCCGACGAGGGCGTCCAGGGCCTTGCCGTGGCCGCGTGGGTCTGTGGCTTGTAGGCCGAGGTCACTGGGCGGGGTGGCCTGGGTTGCTGATGCAGACATGAACGGAACAAGAACATTGTCGAGGTGCCAGCGTCAAGGATTGCGTGCGTGGCAGGGTCACGAACTCATGCTTCGGTGGGTGACACCTTGGCGCTGGGTTGATGCGATGGCGGCGTTCCCGATTTGGAGCGCCCCATGTTGCCGTCGCTTAACCAAATGTCCGGTCATATCGAACGCCCTTCGCTCTGACCGTTTCTGTCATTGCGAGGAGCGCAGCGACGCGGCAACCCAGGGCGGCAAGGACTGCGCCAGCGGCCCTGGATTGCCGCGCCGCAAGCGGCTCGCAATGACGACTCGGCAACGTAAAGGCCAGTGCGAAGCGCCGCTGGTATAAGTCCCCCTTCGTGCTGCTGGACCACTTCGCCATCATCGGCGACCCGCGCGACGTGCGCCGCGCCGCCCATTCGTCGGCGGAGGTCCTACTGTCCATGGGCTGCGCCATCTTGGCCGACTGCGACGACTGCGACCACGTTGCGGGCCTGGAGGGCCACCCAGCTAGACGTTCTGCGCCACCACCTGCCCTATGAGCACGGCACACCCGGTGGATGCTGGCTGACCATCCTGGTGAACCGCATCAACCCGCCCTGTTCCCGGGCGCCGTCACCGCCTGGGTGCGCGAAACCTGGCCCGGACGCCCGGGGTTCGGCGCCATCCTTGACAAAAACCTGGTGCCGCAGCCAGGAGCGCAGCCCCGCTCCGCCTCAGTCTTGGCCTTCGTCGCTACCAGATGCCTCGCGCCCGGCCAAGACCGGCGATCAAGAGGCACGCCAGCAGATAATGCTCTGCGCGCTGCAAGGACCTGAAGTTGGAGGGCGGCGAGATGATGGGCTGGGTGGACAGGGCAGGTATCTCCAAACCGTCCCTACCTGGCGCGAACTGCCGCCCTCCGCTTCGTCCATCCCGCCATCTTCGCCATCCGCCGCAGCCCCGCCATCTGCTGCTGCAAGTAAGTGCCCGTCGCCAGGGCTTCCTCCGCCGAAGGGTCTCCCGTCCGCACATAGGCCCGGTCGAAGTCCGCCGTCCGGAACAGCATGTCCCACCACGGCAGGATCGCCCCGTAATTCGCGCTCCGCTGCCCCGCCGCCAGCACCCCGTGGTGTGCCCGGTGGAACCGCGGCGAGATCAGCAGCCGCTCCCCCAGCCAGCCGAACGAAACCCGCGCATTTGCATGGGACAGCGACTCCAGCAGCCGCAGCAGCAGCACCAGCAGCGGGAACTGCAGCGGCGGGATGCCGATCAGCAGCGCAATCGCGGTGAACCACACGAACCCGATCAGGTCGTCCAGCACATGGTTGCGGTCATCCGACCAGAACGTCATCTGCCGCTGCGCATGGTGCAGCGAGTGCAGCGCCCACCACCAGGCGAACCGGTGGGACAGCCGGTGCCGCCAATACTCGGCAAAGTCCAGGATGACGGCATAGGCCAGGAACGTCAGCACGTGATGCCCCAGCAGCGCCGGCACCAGGCGCTCCAAGGTTGGCGGCACCCAGCCGTGGTCGGTCATCCAGCCGTTCAGCGCCACCTGCAACTGGTAGAACAGCACGAACGTCACCAGCGGCAGCACGCCGACGCGGGAGATCAGGGTGTAGAGCACGTCCACCCAGACCGCCTTGGCGTCCGGCCAGTGCTCCACGGGGCGCCACCGCTCCAGCGGCAGGCACACGGCGAAGGTGACGACGACCTGCGCCAGTCCGTAGCAGGCGAACAGTGCCCAGCCGAACGAGATTTCCTCCCACTGCATCATGTCCAGCGCATACAGCGCCGGCAGCAGCACGGTTTCCTGCAGCCATCCGGCTGCCAGGCTGAACGGGTCCGTCATCGCGCCGCCACCGTTGCCGGGGGCGCCCCGGTCGTCAAGAAGATGCCGTGCGGCGAGCGTCCGACCGGATACGACTGCAACGCCCCGCTGACCGGGTCCAGCACCCCGACCTTCTGGATGAAGCGCTGGGTGATCCACAGCTTGCCGTCGGGCGCGAAGTCAATGCAGTCGGGTCCGCCGGGCACGCGGTAGGTGCGGGTGACGGTCAGGGTCTGCGGGTTCAGCGACACCGTCGTGCCGTCCACCCGGTTGTTGACCCACAGCGTCTTGCCGTCCGGCGACAGGAACAACTGGTGCGCGCCGCGCCCGGTGTGGACCCGCTGCTCGGTATGGCCGTCCACCGGGTCAAGCACGGCGAAGAAGTCGGTCCCCATGTCGGCCACCAGCAGGTGGCCGTTCAGCCACATGATCCCTGCCGGCGTGCTGCCGACCTCCGCCGTCCAGGCAACGGCCTGCCGGTGCAGGTCCAATGCGGCGACCTTGTTGGTCCCCTGCAAGGTCACGTAGGCCATGCTGCTGTCGGGCGCGTAGGCGACGTGGCTGGGCATGGTGCTGAGCGGGAAGCGCTTCACCAGCGCCATCGTCGCCCCGTCGTAAACGTCCACCTGGTTGCGGGCCAGGCCAGTCACCACCAGCCACTTGCCGTTGGGGCTGAATGCCAGGTGATAAGGGTCGGCAACCGGCATGCGGTGCAGCACCTCCCCGGTGTGGGGGTCGAGGAACAGCATCTCGTTGCCCCCGGCGTCGCCCACCAGCAGCTCCCGCCCGTTGGGGCTGAGCGCGACGTGGTGCGGCTCCCGCAGCACGGGGATGCGCCGCAGCTCGGTGCCCCGGTCCATGTCCAGGATGCTGAGCGTGGCGTCGCCGGAGTTGATCACGATGGCCACCCCGGCCGCGCTGGCGCCCGTGGGCGCGGCCACGAGGGGCACGGCCAGGAGAAGCAGGGCTAAGAGCCACGACGATGGCGAAAGGCGCATGGAGAACCCCATCCGTGACGGCCGACGCAAGGTGCGGCGCTGATGTGCCGCCGAGCTTATCACGTTCAAGCCGCGGCTGGGCAGCGTTGGCACGTCATCCAGCCCTGCCCGGCAATGCGTGGTTAGCATGACACAAAAAATGACACGAAGGTCCGGTCTCGCAGGTTGCCAGAACGGCTGTGGCATGACATCCGTGTGAAGAGGGTCGGGCATGTGAGGGGGACCGGAATCATATCTGGTTGATTGGGTTGTGCGCCTACCCATTGTAACGCCGCCGCGACCGCCTGCATGGGTCGAGCCTGCATGGGAAACGATATGTCCGAATTGCTGCTTGCGCCGATACGCATCCTGGTCGTGGAAGACGAGTTCCTGATCCGTCTGACCCTGACCGAAGCACTGGGCGATGAGGGTTTTGAGGTCCTGGGAGCCGAGACGGGCGACGCCGCCCTGCCAATGCTGGAGCCGGGATCCGGCATTCGACTGCTCCTGACCGACATACAACTGCCGGGGTCGTTGAACGGCTTCGCCCTGGTGGCGCGGGCACGCCAGGCCATGCCCGACCTGCCGGTGATCTACATGACCGGCAGGCCGGACCCGGCCGACTCGGCGTCAGCGTCACGGCTCGATATGTTCATCTCCAAGCCATACACCCTGGTCGAGATATGCGAAGCCGCGAAACGGTTGACTGCCGCACATAGCATCAGCGGAGTCTGACCCGGCGCCAGAGCAGCTTGCTTAGGGCGGCCCCTTGGGCAGGCGTGCCAGGGTGCCCGCACGGGCGGCGTCCACCGCGGCGTCCGCATCCTCCCGCAGCATCAGACGTTCCGCCACCAGCCTCTCGGCCGCCCGGCGCACCGCCATCGGATAGCTGTCGGGATACGGGTAGCGCAGGCTGAGCGGCAGCCGCGGGTCCCCGGCCGTGGCAGTCCGCGGCAGCGGGACGGCGCTGCCGGCGAGGCTGCACAGCTCCCCCTCGGCATAGCCGGCGCGGCGCAGGTTCCAGCCGGCATAGGTGGCCATCGGCGCCTCGACCTCCGGCAAGCGTATGCCGGCGATGGCGTGGCCATCCCCGTCCGTGCGCGGCACGAACACCGGATACGGGTGGCCCGGCACCGGCGGCTCCCGGTCCCGGTTCACCTCCGTCACCCGGTTGAGCAGCCCGGCATACGGCACGCCGGGCAGATGCGGGAACAAGTCCGGCGCCGGCGGCACCAGCGTGCCATGCGCCAGCATCGGGTAGCGGCTGGTGGGCGGTCGCACCTCCTCCCGCACCCATTCGTCCATCGCCGTCAGCAGCGCCCGCATCGCGGCGCCGGGGTGCAGCGGGTTGGACGGCATCTCGCAGGCGGCCAGCGGCTCGCTGACCAGGCCGGGCGTGCTGGAGTGCGGCAGCCCCGCCAGCATGTAGGCGCGCACGTTGGGCGGCAGGTCCAGGTGGTTGCCTTGGGTGTCCGTCACCAGCAGGGAAGCGCGGGCCTGGTAGGCCTCGCTGTCGGTGTCCACCTGCATGACGACCGGGCAGGTGTGCGTCGCCTCGCACCGGGCGAGCAGCCCGTCGGTCATGCCGGTCAGCGCATCAATGATGCTGCCATAGGTGAAGGGGAAGCCGTCCCCGGGATACAGGTGGTCCTCGTGCTGACGGGAGAAGCGCCCGGGCTGCGACCAGCGGGCGTTGGTGAAGCTGCGCCGGGCGCCGCTGATGAACGGCATCACCGCGTCGAACACGGGCCGCCCATCCTCGTCGTCGTTGAAGCCTTGATAGAGCATACCCTTCAGGAATCGCCCGCTTTGCGACACTCCGACGGCATAGGCACGGCTCGCCTCCGGCGCCCCGCCCCCGGCCAGCGGGCCGCCGTCGTGCCGCAGGAACGACATCAGGTCCCGCACGGCGGCGAAGCCCATGCCGCCCACCACCGGGTCGCGGGCGGTGTAGATGAACTCATAGATCGCCCCGGCGTCGAAGCCGTCCGGCCGCGTCACCTCGATCCGCCGCGGGTCCAGCATGCTCCAGGACAGGCCGGGCGGGGTTTGCCGCGGGTCCGCTTCCCGATTGCGGACCGTGAGGGTCGCCTGCACCGGCTCGGCCACGGGGTAGGTCAGGGTCCAACCGGCGGGATTTGCGGCATTGTCCCAGATGAACTCCTCGCGCGACGTGCCGGTGACACCGGCCAGGACCGGCGCCTGCAGCGCCAGCAGGTCGCCGCCGGTTGGCACGTCGTGCTGCCAGCCGCTCCAGACCACGGTGTAGCCCTGACGCATCAGGAAGCCGTTGCCGGCGTCGGCATCCCCGCGCACCGCGTTGCCCGGCGGCGCGTCGTTGAACAGGTTGAGGCCGAGCTTCCGCCCGCGGTTCACCACGTCATACAGCAGCACGCCGTTGCCGCGGGTAGGATCGGTGGGCCGCAGGATCACCACGTCGGAGGTCGCAAGCACCTTCCCGTCGGCATTCCGCGGCGCCCGGGCCAGGTCGGCGATCCCCTCGTTGTGCGGGTCGGCCGGGTCCAGCGCAACCGTGGCGCGGGCTTCGATCCGGTCATAGGTGCCGGCTGCGCCGAAGCGGCGTCCGTCGAAGGCCGGGCTGACCACATCCAGCACCTCCAGCCGCAGCAGCCGTGCCTGGGCAGGAGCGGCCGCAGCCAGCATCAGCAGCATCGTCATCGCACGGATCACGGCGAGTCCCCCGGTTTTAACCGCGAGCCTAGCCGATCCGGCGGTCGAGCGGAATCTACTGCCTGGTTTTTCGGGAGAGGGTTGGGATGGGGGACGCAGCAGGTGCCTTCTCCTGTAAGCGAACCGTTCCAGGTTGGCCGGTGACCGTTCTTGCCGTTTCCCTCACCCCAACCCTCTCCCGGAGGGAGAGGGGGCTAGGGGGACTGGCAGGGCTTGTTCCAGCGTGCGCGCGGCCCGCAGCGCCAGGTCATCCCTGTACAGCGCCGCTGCGAGCTGCACCGAGCGCGGCAGCCCCGCCGCCGTCATGCCCAGCGGCACCGTAATGGCCGGCTGGCGCGTCAGGTTGAACAGCAGCGTCCAAGGCGCCCAGTCCCGCAGCAGTGCGGCCAGCGCGTCGCCGGTCGGCGCATCGGCCAGCGGCGGCGGCCCCGG